>NZ_JBFAHW010000106.1:0-36263 GCF_040654355.1 Streptomyces sp. NPDC050704
CTGGCCGGGGGTGGGCGTGGGGGGCGGGGGGCCCGGGCCCCGGGGCTATGGGGTCACGGTCCCGGGGGCGGTGCCCCGCCCCCGGCGTACGACAGCGGAGCCCGCCGGAACCGGAACGCCGACCGGCGCGGGCCGGTCGGCGGAGGGCCCCGCCGGGACGGCGACCGGCTCCGGCAGGACTGTGGAGGGTCCCGGTGCCACGGGCGAAGTGGTTAACGTCCAGCGGGCGGTGGCCCGTCCCGGCCGTGCGACAGCGGAGCCCGCCGGAACCGGAACACCGACCGGCCCCGGCCGGGCGGCGGACGGCCCGCGTGGGACAGCGACCGGACCGAGCGACGCGGCGACCGGCGATCGGCGGACGCCCACCACCTCCACCGGAACGGCCACCGGCCCCAGCGGTCCGAGGGCCGACCTCGGCGGCACGGCGGCCCGCTCCGACGGTGCGGTGGTCAACGTCCAGCGGGCGGCGACCAGTTCCGGCGGCAAGGCGGCCGCCACGCCTGGCGAAGCCGCAACCGCGACCGGATCCGCCGATACCGCGACCGGTCCCAGCAGCCCGGCACCCGGCCCCGTCCCGTCGGCGACCGACCGTGCCGGCCGGGCAACTCATCCGGGTGAACCGGCGGCCGACCCTGCCCGGAGGGCGGCCGGTTCCATCGGTACGACATCCGGTACCGGCAGCCGAACGACGGGCACCGGCGTCGGCGCCGGAGCGACGACCTCCTCCACCGGCACGGCGAGCAGCGCCCCCGCCGGTGGGGCGGCCGTCACCCAAACGGCGACAGCCGGATCCAACGGTCCTACGACGGCGCTGACCGGCCCCGGCAACCCGATGGCTCCGGCCGCCCCGACCGAGACGGCTGCCACCGCCAACTCCCTTCCTCCTGGACCGAGTAGGGACACTGCGGCCACAACTGCCACCTCTGCTACCACGCCGGTTCCCGCTCCCGCGAGCACGCCGTCCGGCACGGGCGCGTATCCGGTACAGCGGAGCGCCTCCGGCGGGGCGAGGCGGGTGGGCCTCGGCGCGCCGACTCCGGGGAACGTGTCCGCCACCGGTTCGACGACCCCACCCCTCGGCTCGGCCACTCCGCAGCCTTCGAACCCCTCGGCCCAGCCGACCAGCCCGGCCGCACCCGCGAACCCGTCCGCCCGGCCTACAGGCCCAACCGCACCGGCGAACCCGGCGGACCGGCCCCGCAGTTCGGCCCTAGCTCCCGCACCCCCCGCCCCATCGACCGGCGCCCCCTCGCGCACCCCGGTTCAGCGCGCCACCACGCCCACTCCCCGGCAGCGGCCCCTGCTCGGTGCTCCCCTCTCCGCCCTGCCCCCGGACGCGAAACCCCTCACCGGGCCCGCCTCTCCTGCCAGTTCGGGCTCTGCCGGACCGCCGCCCGTTCAGCGTGCGGCGACAGCGCACCAGGGAAAGGCGCCGGATCGTATGCCCGGACCGGCCGCCCGGACCCACGGAACTGCGGCTCCCGCACCGGCGGCACCGCCCCACCGTCCTGCGGCCGTACCGCTGCGGACCCCGGCCTCCGGCACCCCCGCCGTACAGCGCGCAACGGCGATCCCGTCAGCTGCGGGCGCCACGGCCGAAAGCAGCGGGCCCGCGCCGGCGGTGCGGCGCACGACCACGAGCGCGTCCGTGCCGGACGCAGGTGGTCCAGGGCGTGGCCTGGCCCCAGCTCGCGCCCTCGCCCCGGCTCTGAAGCCCACCGTGCCCCCGGCCAGCCGCAGTCGGGCAACCCCGGCCGCCGTCCCGCTGCGCCGCCTCGCGTCCACACACGGCGGGTCCGTATCGCCGGGCACCGGACCGGCGGTACAGCGGGCCGCCGTCATCCCCGCTACTCCCACCGGTTCCGCCGTGCCACTCCTGTCGGCCGCCGACAAGTCCGGTTCGGGTTCCGGTACCGCCCCGCCCACCGGCGCCCCCATGGCGATCCCGCAGATGCCATCGCGGCCAAGCGCCTTTACCGCCCCGGCAGTTGTCCAGCGGTACGCCCCTGCCGCGCCCAGGGCACCCAAGGCGCCCGGCAGCACACCCGGAAACACCAGCACCAACGCCACCACCAGAGCCCCCGCACCCGTCCCCGTACAGCGTGACGCGGACGGTCCGCTCCGGCCGACCGCCGCCACAACCACCACGGCCGTCTCCGCCGTCTCGGCCCACGGCACCTCGTCGCGCGGCCCGTCCGCGGCCGCCCCCACCGGCGGCGCGCCGCCGAAGAAGGATCCCGGCGACCTCCCACCCGACTACCTCGCAGTCGCCAAGGGCCAGTTCGACCCCCGTTCCCTGACCGACTTCCAACTCGACGAGCTGACGCACCGGCTGATCGGCCGGATCACCCGGCTGATCCGTACCGAACTGCGGCTCGACCGGGAGCGGATCGGCAGACTCCGCGACCCCCGTCGCTGAGCGGCCGAAACCCGCACCGGCGCGACACCCACGAGCACGACCCGCACGACCCCGCACGACCGACGTTCCAGAAAGGCCGCCCACGATGCCCCGCGATCTCGACCCGGGCTCCACCATCTTCTTCACCCTGACCATCGACGGCGAGAGCCTCGGTTACTTCAACGGGTGCGAAGGGCTGTCGTCCGCGGTGGAGATCGAGCAACGCCAGGAGGGCGGCAACAACGGGTTCGTCTGGCAGCTTCCCTCGCGTGTCACCCACTCCAACATCCGGCTGACCCGGCCGCTGACCCCCGACACCGCCAAGGTCGCGGCCTGGATCTCCTCCGTGGCCACCGGCGTCAAGCGGCCGACCGCGCAGATCGCCGCGCTGCGCGCGGACGGTTCGGAGGTGGCGCACTGGGGGCTGATCGACGTGCTGCCGGTGAGCTGGCAGGGCCCCTCCCTGGACCCGGCCAACCCGAGTGTGGCCACCGAGGTCCTGGAGATCACCCACCACGGGTTCACGGACTGAGGGGACGGGACACGACATGGCAAAGGGAAGCAGGGGCGGCGCGGGCAAGAGCCTGGTGCGCGCCACGCTCGCCATCCACGAGCCGCCCGTCGGCTCCAGCACCACGCCGGGCGGTCTGATCAAGACGTTCAACTTCGACTTCAACCCGTCCCAGTTGCAGCTGAGCCGGCGTGCCCAGTGGAAGTCCACGCCCGCCGCGGCGGTGCGTGACGGCACCGTCCCGGAGTTCATGGGGCCCGAACCCCGGGAGATGACGGTCGAGATCTTCCTGGACTCGTCGGCCAAGCCGAGCAGCAACGTGGTGCTGAAGAACGTGGAGTCCCTGCTGGACTGCTGCGAGGTGACGGCCAAGTCCATCGCCGCGAAACAGCCCTCACCGCCGTGGGTGGTGTTCCAGTGGGGCTCGTTCTCCACGGCCCGCTTCACCTCGTACGTGAGTTCCGTGGACGTCACCTACTCGCTGTTCGGCACGACCGGTGTGCCGATCCGGGCGACCTGTCAGGTGGCGCTGCACGAGATCCCCAGCAAGACCAAGGGCCAGAACCCGACCTCGGGCGCGCTCACCGCGCAGCGGGTGCACCGGGTGGTCGCGGGCGACTCCCTGCAGTCGCTGGCCTGGCGTGAGTACGGCAACGCGGCCGCCTGGCGCGCGATCGCCGAGACCAACGGAATCGACGACCCCATGCGCCTGCCCACCGGCGTCGAACTCGTCCTTCCGGCCGCCGAGGAGGTGGGTTTCTGATGGCGAAGCCGTCTTTCTCCAACATCATCCACGTCACCCTCGACAGCAAGAAGATCCCGCCCGACTACATCAACCTGCTCGTCGGCGGCTGGGTCGACCTCGGGGCCGGAGTGCCCGGCGAGTTCCGGCTCACCTTCCGCGACCCGGACCGGGAACTGCTCGGCAAACTGAACGTGAGGTTCGGCTCCAAGGTGGTCCTGGCCCCCGTCTCCGACGGCCGGGGCGCGGCGTCCCCGCTGCTCACCGGCGAGGTCACCGGCATGGAGACCGACTACGACGGAACCGGGACGTTCACGGTCATCCGCGGTTACGACCCGGGCCATCGCCTGATGCGCGTGCGCAGGGTGGCCGCGTACCGCAACCAGACCGCCTCCGACATCGCCCGCAAGCTGGCCTCGATGAACGGCATCGCGATCGGGAGGGTCCAGACCACCAAGACGGTCTACGAGTTCATCAGCCAGTCCAACGTGACGGACTGGGACTTCCTGGCACGGCTCGCCGACGAGAACGAGATGGTGATGTCGCTGGACGCCAAGGGCAAGTTCCAGTTCGTCGAGCCGGACCCGGCGTCCAAGGCGCCCCCGGTGACTTCCCCCGGCGAGTCGAACCCCCGCGTGCTGCGGGGCCGTGTCGACGTACTGCGCTGCCGGGCCGCCGTCACCGCCGCGGACCAGGTCGACAAGGTCGAGGCGCGCGGCTGGGACATTCCGACCAAGAAGAAGATCGTCGAGCTCAAGAAGGCGGGCACCTACCCCGGTGTCGCCATCGGGACCACTCCGCAGAAGGCGGCCACGGCCTTCAAGGCCGCCAAGCTGGTCGAGACCGACACCCCGTACGACCGCCGGCCCGAGGTCAAGTTCGCCGCCTCCTCGCTGGCGGACGACCTCACCTCCTCGTTCGCCGAACTGGAGGTCACGGTGCACGGCAATCCCGAGCTGCGCCCCGGCGTGGCCATCGCGCTCACCGAGGTGGGGGTCCCCTTCGAGGGCAAGTACACGGTCACCTCCGTACGGCACACCTTCGGCGCGGGCAGTCATTACGAGACGTCGGTGACCGTGAGTGGCCGGCAGTGGCGCTCGCTGTTCGGTCTGACGTCCGGTGGAGGCACGACGGCGCCCCGGCTGCCGAGTGTGGCCAACGCGCTGGTCACCGACGTGCAGGATCCGCTCAGGCAGGGCCGGGTGAAGCTGCAGTTCCCTTGGCTGGACGACGCGTACGTCAGTGACTGGACGCGGACCGTGCAGCTGGGCGGGAAGGCGGGCGGCGGGATCTTCCCGCTGGACGTCGGCGACGAGGTGCTGGTCGCCTTCGACCGGGGCGCGCTCGACCACCCCTTCGTCATCGGGGGCCTCTACAACGGCATCGACAAACCGACCGTGGTGAAGGACGTGGCGCTGCACGACCCGGTCAAGAAGAAGGCGATGCGGCACACCCTGTCGGACCGGTACGGCAACCGGGTGGACCTGCTCAGCCAGCAGACCGGCGCCCGCAAGCAGGGCGTCCGGGTGGCCAGCGGCAACGACCGGCTGATCATCAACCTCGACCGCACCAAGACCGAGATCACCGTGGACAGCAAGGGCGCCGTCAGCATCACCGGCGGTACCTCGGTGTCCGTCGAGGCCGGTACGGATCTCTCGCTGAGCGCCCGGCGCAGCATCAGCATCAAGAGCGGCGGGCCGGTGACCATCCAGGGCCGCGGGATCGTCAACCTCAAGTCGCTCGGCGGCGCGGTGACCGTGGACGCGATGGGTGCCCTCAACCTCAAGGCGGTCGGTGCCGCGACGCTGAGCGCGGGCGGCGCCGTGCAGGTCAACACCATCGGCCAGGTGGGCATGCGGGCCGTCAACATCGACCTCATGGGCCTCGTGACGGTCAACAAGAAGCCGTATCCGATCCCGTGACCCCCGAGAGGCTGAGCAGCGAGACCGTGACGACGATGAGAAGGCGGGTGGCCCACTGATGGCCGAGCAGTTCGTCGGATCCGGCTGGGCCTTCCCGCTGCGTATCGGCCCCACCGGGGGCATCGCCCTGGTCAGCGGCGAGCGCGAGATCGAGGAGGCCATCCGGCTCGTCCTGGCCACCGCGCCGGGCGAGCGGCCGATGCGCCCCGAGTTCGGCTGCGCCATCCACGACCTGGTGTTCGCCCCGGTCAACGAGGCCACCGCCGGCCGCATCCAGCACGAGGTGTACACGAGCCTCGACCGCTGGGAGCCGCGCATCGAGGTGAGCGACGTGGAGGTGACCGCCGGCGGCGCGACCGAACAGGGCGTGCTCTTCATCGACGTCCGCTACTCGATCCGCGGCACCAACAACCCGCGCAGCCTGGTCTTCCCGTTCTACGTCATCCCCTCCCACGAGGAGCCCGACGCCCCCGGCGCGGGCGACTTCCCTGAAAGCGACCGCTGATGGCCCTGCCCTCCCCGAACCTCGACGACCGCCGCTTCCAGCAGTTCGTCGACGACGCCAAGCGCTACATCCAGCAGCGTGCCCCGGAGTGGACCGACCACAACGTCTCCGACCCGGGCGTCACCCTCGTGGAAACGGTCGCCCACATGGCCGACCAGATCGTCTACCGGCTCAACCGGGTACCGGAGAAGAACCACCTGGCGTTCCTCGACCTGGTCGGCATCACCCTCTTCCCGCCCTCCGCCGCCCGTACGGATGTCACGTTCTGGCTGTCCGCGCCGCAGGAGGAGCCCGTCCTGCTGCCGGTGGGCACCGAGGTCGCCACCACGCGCACCGAGAGCGAGGAGGCCGCCGTCTTCGCCGTCGAGCGCGAACTGACCGTCGTGCCCTGTGAGTTGGGGCGTCTGGTGGTCCAGCGCAGCGGTGAACCCGTCGCCGACCGGACCGACGACCTCGCCGAGGGCAAGGACCTGATGTGCTTCGCCGAGGCCCCGCGGCCGGGCGACTGCATGCTGCTCGGCCTGACCGCCGCCGTGCCGCACTGCGCGGTCGCGCTGGAACTGGACAGCCGGGTCGACGGCGTCGGCGTGGACCCGCGGCAGCCGCCGCTGGTCTGGGAGGCGTGGACCGAGGACGGCTGGGCTCCCTGCGAGGTCGACCGGGACGGCACCGGCGGCCTGAACCGGCCGGGCGAGGTCGTCCTGCACGTCCCTGGCGGGCACACCCTGTCCCGCACCGGCGGGCGGGAGGCCGGCTGGCTGCGCTGCCGGGTCACCGAACCACTGCCGAACCAGCCCTTCTACACCACCTCGCCGACCGTCCGCGCCGTGGAGGCGTTCACGCTCGGCGGCACCACCACGGCCGTACACGCCGAGACCGTGAACGACGAGGCGCTCGGCGAGTCCACCGGCCTGCCCGGGCAGCGCCTGCGGCTGGCCCACGCCCCCGTGGTGGGCGACACCCCTCCGGTGCTGCTGCAGACCGCCGAGCACGAGGGCTGGACCGACTGGGAGGTCGTCCACTCGTTCGCCGCCTCCACCCCGCACGACCGGCACATCACCCTCGACGCCGCCACCGGCGACATCGCCTTCGGCCCGGCGGTACGCGAGCCCGACGGCACCCTGCGCCAGTACGGGGCGGTGGCCCCCAAGGGCGCCGTCATCCGCGCCCTGCGCTACCGCACCGGTGGCGGCCGGGCCGGGAACGTCGCCCGCGGCGCCGTCCAGGTGCTGCGCACGTCGATCCCGTACGTCTCCGAGGTCGTCAACCGGGAGGCCGCGCGCGGCGGCGTCGACGGCGAGACGGTGGAGGAGGCGAAGACCAGGGCGCCCATCACGCTGCGCGCCCAGGAACGGGCGGTGACCCTGCGCGACTACGAGGAACTCGCCCGCCGCGCCGCCCCCGAGACGGCCCGGATCACCTGTCTGGAGGGCGACGAGGGCGAGCACGGGGCCTACGCCGTACGGGTGTTGGTGGTACCCCAGGCCGTGCCCGACCCCGGCGGCCGCCTGCGCTTCGAGCAACTGGTCCCCGGTAACGCGCTGTTGCAGCGCATCACCCGCCATCTGGACGAACGCCGGCTGATCGGCACCCGGTTGGCGGTGGGCCCGCCCTTCTACCAGGGCGTCACTGTGGTCGCCACGCTGCACGCGTTCCGCGGCACCGACACCGACCGGGTCCGTCGCCAGGCGCACGACGCCCTCTACCGCCACCTCGACCCGCTGACCGGCGGCGCCGACGGCCGGGGCTGGCCCTTCGGCCGGCCCGTGCAGTCCGGCGAGGTCTTCGCCGTTCTCCAGCGCGTCCCCGGCGTCGAACTCGTCGACGAGGTCCAGCTGCACCCCGCCGACCCCCTGACCGGCAAACGCGGCGACCCGACCAACCGCATCGACCTCGAACCCCCGTCCCTGGTCTTCTCCTTCGACCACCGGGTGCGCGTGATCGGGGACAGGCCATGAGGGGCTCGATCGACGGGCTGGGATCCTCCGCGCCCATCGGCATGATGCTGCCCGCCGTGTTCGCCGACGACGATCTGGCACGGCGGTTCGTCGGTGGACTCGACGAGGTGCTCGCACCGATCCTGGCCGTCCTCGACTGCCTGGACTCCTACTTCACGCCGGCCCTGGCCCCGGTGGACTTCACCCGGTGGCTGGCCGGCTGGGTCGGCGCGGAGACCGACGGCAGCGAGCCGGAGGCCCGGCTGCGCGAGGCCGTCGCCGCCGCCGCGTACCTGCACCGGGTACGGGGGACCCGCCGCGGCCTGTACGAGGCCATCCGCCTGGTGTTCGGCGTGGCCCCGGAGATCACCGAAAGCGGCGGTGCCGCCTGGGACGCCCGGCCCCTCGGCCCGGTCCCCGGCGACCGCCGCCCGCGCCTGCACGTCACGCTGCGGCTGCCCGATCCGACCCGCGCGGACGAACACCGCCTCGACAGCCTCGTGGCGGCCGCCCGACCCGCCCACATGCCCTACACGGTCCAGGTGACCGCGGCCGAAAGGACTTCCGAGAGATGACCAGCCAGACCTCCGGCACGGGACGGGAGCCGGCCCGCAGCTGTGCCGAGTGCGGCACCAGGGCGGAGCCCGGCCAGTCCTTCTGCGACTCCTGCGGGTCGGTACTCGGCTGGTCCGGCAGCCAGGACCCGGCCGACGCGGCCCGTATGGACTCCGTACGCGCGCGAACCGCCGCACCGGCGCGGAACTCCGCGACCGGGGGCGCCGCCGACTCCGTGGCCCCGGCAGCGGGCGGCCCTCCGCGTGAGAGCGCCGACAGTCCGGGCGCGGCCGACCGGGCCACCGGTGACCGGCCGGGATGGGACGCCTTCGCCCGGCCCGGGGCCGGAACGGGCACGGCCCGTACGGCCCACGACCCGGCCCTCGCGCGAACGGCGGGGCCGGGCGGTGGCCGGCGGATCGAGGACGAGGCCCGGTGGCAGGACGACGGGACCGGTGGGCCCGGGGCCGGTGACCGGCGGGAGCGGGACGACCCGTCCCGGTCGGCCGACGGCGTCCTCGACGAGCCCGTGGGGGAGGGCCGCGGCGCCGGGGCGGGCCCCGGGACCCGGCAGTCCGACACCGCACACACCTCCGGGCGCCGGGAGACATGGGGGTCGCCCGCCGGGACCGGGGCCGCGCCGTCCTCTCCGCCGGGACACGGTGACCTCGATGCCGGGCCGGCTCACGCCTCCGGGCGACAGGAGACATGGGGGTCGCCCACCGCGCCCGCCGGGACCGGGGCCGCGCCGTCCTCCCTGCCGGGACACGGTGACCTCGATGCCGGGCCGGCTCACGCCTCCGGGCGCCAGGAGACATGGGGGGGACCCACCACGCCCGCCGGGACCGGAGCCGCGCCGTCCTCCCCGCCGCGACACGGCGACCCCGACGTCGGGCCGGCCCACACCTCCGGAGCGTCCGCCGGTGCGGGCGCGGCCGCGCTTCAGGAGTGGGACACGGCGTCCCCCGCCGCCCCGGCCCCCGGTGCGGCGGGCGGCGCTCACCCTGGCGACCACCGGGACGACACCGCCGCCACCGAACCGGTACCCGCCGCCGCTCCCTGGGACCCGCATTCCACCGACTCCACCGCGGAACGGGCCAGGTCCCTGCTCGTACCCGTCAGCGACCCGGAACCCCGCGCACCCGCGTCCCCCGCCGTCGCCCCCGTGCTGCCGGGCCGCCCCGTCGCCGCCCGCCCTCAAGTCCGTGCCCCGGGACCCGAGTCAGGGCCGACGGGTGGCATTCCCTGCCCGTGGTGCGCCACCCCCAACCTGCCCGACCGGCACTTCTGCGGACGGTGCGCCATGCCGATGGCCGGCGACGGCCGGCAGACCCCGGGCCGCCTGCCCTGGTGGCGCCGGACAGCGTTCTTCCGCGCCGCGGAGATCCCGTGGGCCGGCGACCGCCCGCGGCTGCGCCGCGGCTTCGGACGCGTCATGAACTGGGTCGTCGGCGCCCTCGTACTCGCCCTGATCGTCACCCTCGTCCTCAACGTGGGCGCCGGGGTCGACGCGACCCGCGACCACTTCGCCAAGCGTGCCCCGGTGGACCCGGTCAGCGTCAAGGCGTCGCGCTCGTACCCCGGTCACGGCGCCCAACTCGTCGTCGACAAGGTCAGCAACACCTGGTGGGGGCCGGGCGTCACGCAGTCCGGCGAGGGGCAGTGGCTGGAGGCCCGCTTCGACGAGCCGACCCGGCTGCTGGACCTGATCATCACCCCCGGCGTCTCGACCCGGACGCAGCAGCTCTCGCAGTCGGCCCTGCCGCGCCGCATCGAGGCGAGGATCACCACCGCCGACGAAAAGACGACCACCCGGATCATCAACCTCGACCGCAGCGCCGGCGGCCAGCGGCGCAAGTTCCGGGCCCAGGAGGTCACTTCGGTGCGCTTCATCGTGCGCTCGGCCTACACCGCCGACGACAAGAAGCAGGTGGCCATCGCCGAGATCGAGTTCTTCGGCCGGTCCAACAGCAACACCTCCTGACGGCTCCCGGGACGAGGCCCGAACCACCCGAAGCCGCCGCCGGGCCGCCGAGAACGTTCGGCGGCCCGGCGGCCCGGCGGCGCTCGGCGGCCTACGGTGAGGTGGGCCGGCGGTCGGTGTGTCCTCTCCACTCCTCGGCGGCCGTGAGCGGAACGGGGGCGGGCAGGGCTGTCGACGTCGTCAGCTCGATCCGGCGCCCCGTGTCCGCCGAGTCGAGGAGGGCGCTCATCGTCTCCAGCACGTGCAGGGCGAGATCGCCGTTCGCGCGAGGCGCCCGCCGCTCGTCGGCGGAGACGAAGTCGAGCAGACCGACGCCCCGCGTGCCGCCGACGTAGCCCGCCGACGGCGGGAGCGTGCGCCACCGCGTGTCGCCGAGTTCGAAGAGCCGCACCTCGCCGTCGAAGCCGTTGGGATCCGGAACCGCGAGGGTCCCCGCCTCGCCGTGGACCTCGATCGGCGCGGCTGTGGTGGCCACACCGTCGAAACTCGTCGTGATCGTGGTCAGGGCCCCGCCCACGTGCTCCAGTACACCGGAGACATGGCTGTCGACCTCGACCGGTATCCGCTCGCCCGCGCGCGGGCCGGAACCGATGACGCGCTCGGCACGCAGCCGGCCGGCCGCCCCGATCACGGCACGCACCGGACCCAGCAGGTGGACCAGGGACGCGAGGTAGTACGGCCCCATGTCCAGCAGGGGGCCGCCCCCGGCGGTGTAGTAGAAGTCGGGCTGGGGATGCCAGCGTTCGTGTCCCGGGGTGACCATCATGGCCGAGGCGAACAGGGGGCGTCCGATGCTGCCCGCCCCCACGGCGGCCCGCGCCGTCTGGATTCCGGTGCCCAGGACGGTGTCCGGCGCGCACCCCACACCAACAGCCGCCTGTGCGGCGGCCGCCACCACGGCGTGGGCGTCAACGAGGGTGGCGGCCAACGGTTTCTCGCCGTAGACGTTCTTCCCGTGGGCGATGGCGCCGAGGGCGATCTCGGCGTGGGCCGCCGGAACGGTGAGGTTCAGCACCGTGTCCACGTCCGGGCTGCTCAGCAACTCCTCGACGGGCAGTGCCTCGACGCCGGGCAGTTCGGCGGCGACCGCGGCCGCCCGGGAGGCGTCGAGGTCGGCGACCGCGGTGACGCGCACGGCGGGATGGCCGTGCAGCGTGTCCAGGTACGCGCGGGAGATCACCCCGAGACCTACGACGCCGATGCGGTGCGCGTCGCCCACAGCATGCCCCTCTCGATGATGGTGCGGACGTTCGGGTTCGCCAGTACGTCGAGGTCGTGCCCCGGTGTCGTCACCACGACGCGGCCTGCGCCCCACCGGCGGGTCCAGACCGCCGGCGAGCTGACCGGCCGATGCCAGGCCTGCCACGGCCGGGCGGGATGGGTGGTGGTGGCCAGGACGTCGATGAGGTCGTCGTGGAGCACCCAGTACTGCTCGGTGCACAGCTCGAAGTCCTCGATGCCCGCCGTGATGGGATGCTCGCGGCCGAGCTCGGTGATGTCGACCACGTGCGGCAGGTAGTTGTCCTCCGCACCGCCCTGCCGTTCACACGGTTCCTTGCCCGGGTGGCTGGCGAACTGGCCTCCCACCAGGTGGAGATAGTCACTGGAGGCCCGGAACGAGTCGGCTATGCCGCCGTGCCAGCCGGTGAAACCGGTGCCGGTCGCGACCGCCGCGCTCAGCCCCGACACCTGCTCGGCGGTGATCTCCGACATCGTGACGCACTGCAGCACGAGGTCGGTGGCGGCCATCTCGGCGGCGTCGGCGTAGACATCGGCCGACTCCTCGATCCGGACGGTGTATCCGCTGCTTCGGAGGAAGGGCAGGAACAGTTCCGTGGCCTGGACCGGTTGGTGCCCCTCCCATCCGCCTCGGACGACCAGGGCCTTCTTCCGTGTCATCTTGTCCCTTCGTGGGGTCCTTGAGGGTGGGCGGTGCCGCCCGACCGACCACAGGATCCGCCAGTCGCCCGCGCCAGGAAAGGGGTGCCGGATTTCGGAAAGTTTTCGCGGCCCGTTCAGGTACGGGCTGTGTCCCTCGGCGGGGCCGACGCGGACGATGCTCGGGCGCCGACCATCCAGCAGGCGCCGGTGAAGCGGACTTCCGTGCCGTGCACAAAGGGTTCGAAGGCGGCGCGGACCGTTTCGACGACCTTCGCGCGGGTCTGCTCGTCCGCCTCGCCCAGGATCAGGCCGACCGGGCCGAGGCGGGTGAAGTACGGGATCAATTCCCTTTCGGGCAGGGTGCAGGCCACGTCGACCGGCCGGATGTCGATCTCGGCCCAGCCGCTCTCCGCCAGGATGCGCCGGACCTTGTCCGGGTCCGCGAAGGCGAACTGCCCGGGCTCGTCCGGCCGTCGGGCGGGGAGGTTCGGCAGGAAGGGTGCCGCGGCGCGTTCGGCCGTCGTCATGAACGGATTCTCCGTGAGGCCGCGCCAGGTGAGGAACCGGAGCTCGGCCTCGTCCTTCGCGGCCCGCCGCAGATTCGCGAAGGCTCGGACGGAGTCGTTGAAGAACATGACCCCGAAGCGCGAGATGACGGCGTCGAAGGTGGCGGGTTCGAAGGCGTGATCCTCCGCGTCGGCGCGGACGAAGGACGCGGCTGTGCCCTCCCGCTCGGCGCGCGCCCGGGCGGCGGTGATCATCGGTTCGGCGATGTCGACGCCGACGCAGCGGCCGGCCGGACCGAGCCGCCGTGCGACGGCCAGCGTGGTGCTGCCGGTGCCGCAGCCGACATCGAGCACGTGGCCGCCGGGTCCGGCGGGCACCGCTTCGACGAGGAGGTGTTCAAAGGGCCTGAGTACCTCGTCCAGCACCGCCTGCGCGTCGACCCAGGCGTGGCCGGCGGGCCCGTTCCAACGGTTCGCCTGTTCGTCGTCGGGCCCGTCCGTGGTCCTGTCCGTGACGTCCATGGTCTCCTCCTGTGCTTGTCTTCACCGAGCGGAGCTGCCACCGTGCTACTTCAAGCCGACTTGAAGTCAAGAGGATGACAGACCTGGACATCGCCGAGGTGACGCACCGCGCCGGGGTTCCCGCCTCGACGCTGCGGTTCTACGAGGAGAAGGGGCTGATCGCCCCGACCGGCAGGCGGGGCCTGCGCCGGCAGTACGATCCCGGCGTACTGGAGCGCCTGGCGCTGATCGCGATGGGGCGGACCGCCGGGTTCTCGCTCGATGAGATCGCGCGCATGTTCGCGCCGGACGGACAGCCGCACATCGACCGGCAGATGCTCGCTGCCAAGGCGGCGGAGCTGGACCGGACGATCCGCGAACTCGCCGTCCTGCGCGATTCCCTGCGGCACGCCGCTGTCTGCCCCGTGCCGAGTCACATGGAATGCCCCACCTTCCGCCGCCTCCTGGAAGCGGTGGCGTCCGGCACTGTCGCGGTGCCGAGAAAGCGGGCTCCGGGGCCACCGTGAATGCACAAGGAACGTCAGAACAATTGACGCGCACGCGCCTCACCTCTACCTTCTGATCGATTCACCGAACCTTGTTCGGTATATCGATCGGCGGCAGTCATGTGTGGAGGCCCCTGCAGCACGCCCTCCCCGCTCGGCGCGGCCGCTCACCCGCACCCGTACGCACCTTGGAGAGCAGATGAGCGCAAGACCCAGCCCCGGCTCCCATCCGTCGCGCCGGCTGTTCCTCGGGATGGCCGCGACCGTACCGCTGGCCGTGACCGGAACGCTGACCGTCGGCGCACTGCCCGCCTACGCCGCGGACTCGGCCTATGTCATGGGCTACTTCACCGAGTCCACGACCATGCTGGAGGCCGACTACGGTCTGCATCTGGCGGTCAGCACCGACGGCCTGCGCTGGATGCCGCTGAACCAGAACAACCCCGTGGTCACCCCCACCGCGGGCGCGGGCGGTCTGCGCGACCCGTTCATCATGCGCAAGCAGGACGGCACCTTCGTCGTACTCGCCACCGACCTCAAGGGCACCGACTGGAACTACAACAGCCAGTACATCCACGTCTGGGACTCCGCGGACCTGCGTACCTTCACCGGCTACCGCCGGCTGAAGCTGCATGACATGGTGACCCACAGTTGGGCACCCGAGGCGTTCTGGGACGCCGGCCGAGGCCAGTACGGAATCATCTACTCGTCCGTGAACTCCAGCGGCCACAACGTGCTCATGGTGAACTACACGACCAACTTCCAGACGGTGACGTCCCCGCAGGTCTTCTTCGACCCTGGCTACGACATCATCGACGGCGACCTCGCCGTGGGCGTGAACGGCGTCAACTACCTGTACTACAAGAAGGACCAGACCCTGGTCGGCGCGCGGTCCACCACCCTGGCCCCGGGCAGCTTCACGCCGTTCAGCACGCCGGTCTCGCACGGCGGCACCGAGGCACCGACCCTGGTGAAGTCCCTGACCTCCAGTAACTGGTACCTGTGGGGCGACACCTATTCGCCGAACGGCGTCTTCTACGCCTGGCAGAGCAGCGACCTCGCCGCCGGCACCTGGACCGCGCTGGACCAGCGCCTCTACACCCAGCCGCTCAACTCCAAGCACTGCACCATAGAGACGATCACCACGACCGAGTACAACAACCTCGTGTCGAAGTGGGGTTCTCCCGCCTGGAACCGGCTGAAGTCCTACAACTACCCGGCCCGCTACGTCCGCCACGCCAACTCCGTCGGCCGTATCGACGCCTACCCGTTCGACCCGTACCCCGACTCGCAGTGGAAGCTCGTGCCCGGCCTGGCCGACAGCGCGGGCGTGTCCTTCCAGTCGGTCAACTACCCCACCCGCTACCTGCGGCACTACAGCTACAACCTGCGGCTGGACGAGAACGACGGCACGTCGGCGTTCGCCGCGGACGCCACGTTCCACAAGACAGCCGGGCTGGCCGACTCCTCCTGGTCCTCCTTCCGCTCGCACAACTTCCCGACCCGCTACATCCGGCACACCGACTACGTCCTGCGCATCGACCCGATCTCCACCACCACGGAGAAGGCCGACGCGACCTTCTCCGTCGGCTACTGAACAGGCGGGATGCGTGCCGGCCCTCCGGCGCGCATCCCGCATGGTCTGGTCGGCGACACCGGTCTACGGCAGTCCCCAGGGCTCGCCCGGCTCGCTCGGTGCCACCGGGGCGATGACGAGGTCGGGCCTCTCACCCGCGTACAGCAGCACCTCGCGCCCCTTGGCCAACTCGATCGCGAGAGTGCCGTCGTCGCTCGTGTGGGTGCGGGCCGGGGTGCCGTCGTCGAGGACCGCGCTCACCGGCCCACCGGTCAGACCGTGCCGCAGCCGCAGCGGTTCGCCCGCCAGGCTCCGTACCCGTACGAAGCGCGTGACGCCCCCGGTGCGGACCGCGCTCACGAGGAAGGCTCCCTGGGTGCGGAAGTCGTGCAGAGTGACATCGGCCCAGGAGTCCGGAACGGCGGGGAAGACCCGCACCACGCCGCCCCAGCTCTGGCAGAGCATGTCGTGCAGGGATTGCGACGCCGACAGCGGTGTCTCGATGACCGGACCGGCCTCGGTGTAGTGGGTGTTGGCCCGGCACGGGTAACGCGTGGTGGTGTCGAAGAACTTCTTCAGGTATGTGAGGGCCACCTCGCCGCGGCCCATCATCGCGTACAGCGACGCGGCACCCGTATAGCTGTAGCCGCGGTGGGAGCCGGTCAGCGCGTGCCAGTGGACGACCGACTTCTCGATCAGCTCACGCTGCTCCGGCCGGTCCCAGTTCACGAGGTACAGCGGATAGACCATCAGCAGGTGGGAGTAGTGGCGGTGGGACTGCGCGTACGGAGTCTCCGCCCCGATCATGAAGCCGTTGGCGTCGACCGGATACGGCGTCAGCTTGGCCAGCACCTCCTGCCAGCGCTCCTTCAGCGGTTCGTCGACCCCCAGCCGCTCAGCCGCCTCCAGGAGGGCGGCGCAGCCCCAACGGATCAGCGCCAGGTCGTAGTTGGTGTCCTTCGGGGGGACCACCGGATACTCCGGGGAGAGCGTCGACGGGAGGTGCAGCTTGCCGTCGTCCCCCGGCTGGAGGAAGTGCAGGTAGTAGTTGATCGCACGGCGCAGCAACGGATAGATCGTGTCGCGCAGCAGGGCCTCGTCCATGGTGTGGCGGTAGCTCAGCCATACGTTGTGCAGGGCCCATGTCAGGTTGCCCGACTCGCCTCCGCTGCCCGGGACGGGGGCGCTGCGGGTGGCGAACATGTCGGAGCTGCGGCCGACACCCGCGCTGTCCGTCCGGTAGGCGGCGGGCACGTTCGCGATCAGCTGCTCCTGGTTCTGCCGGAGGGTACTGGCGAGCGAGTCGAGTTCCAGGTGGTTGGAGCCGTGGATGAGCCAGTACTCCAGTTGCACGTTGAGGTTCCACCACACCGCGGGCCAGGGAGTGGGTTCCAGCCAGGGCCCACAGGTGGCCATCACGGGGCCGCCCTCGCGGCTGGCCGAGGCGATCTTGTAGAGCTGGATCCAGTGGAAGCTCTGCAACCGCTCGTCGGGGATCGAGACGAAGCTCTTGCGGTAGAACGCGTGCCACCAGCGGGTGTGCTGCCCGCGGAGCACCCCGTACGGGGCGGCGCGCTGGATCTTCCTGAGTGAGGCTTCGCCGGCCCGGGTGTCCGAGGGGTGGCTGTGGGCGACGGTGAGCAGCAGGGTGTCGCCGGAGCGGCGGTGGGCCGTCGCGGTCTGGCCGCCGCCGACGAGCGGCTGGAGGACCTGTTCGACGTCGCCGGTGGTCCGGGTGGTCCAGGGCGGGTTGGGGACGTATCCGCTCGGGGGTGCCTCGCTGATCTTCCGGGGGCTGATGGCCTCCTCGGGGTGGAAGGTCCAGCGGACCGCCTCCTCGCCGTCGGCCGTCACGCGTGCGGCGAGGACTCCGTCGTGGATGAGGGCGGAGAGCGTCAGGGTGCCCTTGTCCGTGGTGATCGTGCCGGTGAGCTCGGCGTTCCACAGGCTCAGCCGCCAGTCGACCGCGCCGATGGTGCCGACCGGGTCGAGGGTCAGATGCCCCACGGGCAGTCGGCAGGTGCCCCAGCCGCTGCCGAACTGGGGGCGGTGGTCCTGGACTTCGCCGTGCTGGACGGTGAAGCGGATGCTGTTCGCACCCGGCTCCTTGTACACCATGCTGCCCAGCCGTCCGTCTCCCAGGAACGGCCCCTCGTGCCACAGCGTGGGCACTTTGCGCCACACAAGGTCCTGTCGGCGCAGGAAGCCGGACCACGCGCCGTCCGAGTCCATGCGGTTGCGGAGCTTCCAGCGGCCGCCGTCAGGACCGGCCGCGAGGCCCGTGCCCTCGGCGGTGTTGTCAGGGGCAGGGGTGCGGACGGGAGCGGCCTCGGCGGCCGCGGGCGGCAGGGCGGCGACCGCAGTGCCGCCCAGCACCGATCCGAGCACAGCTCTTCTAGAGGTCATTTGCGGGTGCCTCCAAGATGCGAAAGTTGCTCAACAGGCGTGCCGGTCAAGCCCAGTTGGCCGGTTCGGCAAGGGCGTACGTCGAGGCGATCCGGTGGTTGTCGTGCAGGATCGTCAGCGTGCGCGGGCCGCTGGGCGTCCCCTCGCGCCAGGCGGTGCAGTAGATCCCGTTGGACCAGCGGATCGTCCGCGAGGTGGTCGGCAGGACGGTGATGCCGGTGCGGCTCACCGTCTTCGTGCCGTTCAGCCACACCTCGAAGGCGCCCTGGCCGTCGCCGGCGAGCTTCAGCCGGGTGACGATCCTGATCCAGGTGCCCCGCAGCCCGCTGATCGACCCGGCCGTGCCCTTGATGCCGCCGGACCCGCCGAACCGGATCGTGGACCCGATGACGAACATCAACAGCCAGGGCCCTTCCGGGTCTTCGGGCGACCATTGCTGGAAGGTGACGTTCTGGTCGTGGAACGTCCAGTCGGGCGCGAGACGGATCGCCTGGCCGTAGTAGCGGTCCTCGCCGACGCTCTGGGCGCCGCGCTTGATGACCTCGGAGTGGTAGCCGCCGGTCTCGCCGATGTAGGTCTGGGTGGCGGCGAGAGCGTGGGCGCCCTTGTAGGCGGGCGAGTCGACGGTCTCGATCACGCCGTCCTTCTGCGCGTAGGCGTGGTCCCAGCCTTCGACGCTGCCGCGGTTCTGGAAGGTGACCTCGTCGGCGGCGTCCGCCCGTCCCGGCAGGATGGCGGAGGCGGCCCCGGCGAGACCGAGTCCGGCGAGCGCGGAGAGTGCCCTTCGTCTCCGCACGGTTCACCGCGTCCAGTACGTGATGTTGCGGAAGCGTGCCTCGGCGCGGCCGCTGCCGTGGTGGTAGACGCCGTTCTTGAAGTGCCGGGTGGCCGGCCCCCGGTCTTCGGTCGTCAGGACCAGGTCGTCGTCGAAGTAGACCTTGACGCTGCCGCTGGAGGCGTTGTGCGCGAGCTTGACGTTGAACCACGTGTCGTAGGCGTTCGTCTTCAGGACCGTACGGTCGTACGCCCGCACCGTGCCGCCGCTCGCGCTGTAGGCGTTGAGCATGAAGTCCGTGGCGGGTGTGCCCTCGGGGTGGATCACGCGGAGGATCTGCACGAAGGTCGCGCCGTTCGTGCCGGACGGGAGGTACACGTCGGCGTCCCACATGTGCTGCCCGGACGTGTACTGCTGCTTCCAGCGCATCTCGGTGCGCGGGTCGGTGGAACTGCCCTGCGACATGGGCTCGTCGGTGCTGTACACCCACATGCGGTGGATGCCGCCGCTGTTGCTGTGACGGTCGCTCAGGTCCAGGTTCCACGGTTTCTGCATGCTGTAGGTGAAGGCGGTCTTGTTCCATCCGTCGATGGGTGACGCGGCCGCGGCGGAGGACGTCGACGGGCTCATCGCCCAGGCGGCGCCTCCGGCGAGTAAGCCACCGGCCGCGAGAATGGTGCGTCTTGATGGGGGCATGACAATCCCTTCCTGTTGGCATCACGCTTGTCGGGGCCGAGCAGGTGGATCGCGCGGCGATTCATCGGATCTATCGCCTGACGCAGAGTAGAACCGGCGGTAATCCGCGTCAATATATGCAATGAGCCGAAGATAGATCCGATGTGCGTGCGTGGTTGGCGCCCGGGATGTCTATGGGCGGGCAGTGTCGGGGCCGTGCTGTCGGGGCTGCGCTAAAGGCCCGTCGGCGCCGTGGCCGGCACCCGAACGCGGGCGATGCCCGACAGGTCGTGGGCGGTCATGCTGTTGCGGTCGGTGACCGAGCGGCCGAGGGCGTGGTGCGGCCACAGACCGCCGGCCACCCCGCGACTGCGCTCGCCCCATTCGCGGGCCGGGACGCTGTTGGCCTTGTAGTGGTTGAGGGCGTAGCCGCCGGAGTGGATCCGGAGCAGGCAGAAGCCGCCGGGATAGTCCTTGGCGGCGCTGACCTCCTGCATCGTGACGTGCGGGGCCTGCGGCAGGACGGTCCGCTTGTTGCGGTGCGTGTGGCCCGCGTGGTGGAGGAAGACACCGGGCGCGCCGGCGTAGGCGTCGAGGACCGAACGGGCCTGTCGGCGGTTCAGGCGCTGCCCGCCGGCCACCGGGAAGAGGGAGTCCCGGACGGTCAGCGGATGGTGGCCGAACACCACGGTGGGCTGGTCCTTGTGCTCCTTCAACCCGTTCCGGAACCAGGAGAGTTGCTCGGCACCGAGTCCGCCCGCGTCGGCGCCGTTGCCCCGCTTCTCGTAGGTGTCGAGCCCGATGATCCGCAGCCCGCCGAGGTCATGGGCGAAGTACCCGGGCCCCTGGCCGCCGAGGAACCCTTCCCGGAAGGCGTCGCCCTCGCTGCGGCGGCGGGGCCGGTCGTGGTTCCCCCGTACGACGAAGTAGTCCTGCCCGTGGGTGCCGAAGCCGTCCAGGATCCGCTTGGCCTCGGTGATGTCCCGCAGTGCGCCGCCGGCCGAGATGTCCCCCGCGGCCAGCAGCAGGTCCGCCCCGCGCCGCCGGGCCTCCTCCACCAGTGCCCGGCTCATGATCTCCGGATACGGCGCGAGTCCCGGCTCCTGCGCCACCCCGCGCAGCAGGGGCATGCCGCCCATCAGACCGGCGGTGGTCTCCCCGACGTGCAGGTCGTTGCAGAGCGCGATCGACAGGAGATGCCGCCCCGGCGGGGGCTGCGGTGTGGTGAAGGAGTACGGGCCACCGCTGGAGCCCAGCCCGTAGCGGTTGGTGCCGACGGCGTTTCCGCGGATGAGGTGCAGCGGCGTGGGCGTGGCGGCCCTGCCCCGCGAGCGGGCCTGGTAGTAGTACGTCTGCCCCGGCTCCAGGTCGGTGAGTTCCACCTGGTGGTGCGCGGTGGGCCGGTCCTCCGCCGCGCAGCGGTCCAGCCGGGCGGGGTGAGTGCCGTAGACGACCTCGCCCTCGGTGACCGCGGGGAGCATGTGGCCCAGGCCGTCGCCGGTGCCGGGTATCCCGGTGTACCAGGTGATGACGGCACGGTCCTCGGTGAGGGTGACCAGTTCGAGATGGATGGCCGCGAGGGCGTCGGGGTGACGGGGGAGGCTCTGGCGTGCGGAGCTGTGGAGGGCGCCGGCGGCGGCCCGCAGCAGAGCGGGGGCGAGGAGGGCGCCGGATCGTAGGACTTCGCAGGGCGAGGGCAGGGCCGACAGGGCCGCGAGGGGAGCGGAGAAGCAGCAGCGCATGCCTGAGTATGTGCCCGTATGGGGTGAACGCCGGCAGTGATGCCCACCACGCTGCCGGGTACGGAACGCGACAACTCCGCCGGTCACCGGCACGTTCGATCTTCCTCCGGTGCTTCGCGCTCACGTCCGCGCAGGCCCAACACCGCTGTACCGCAAGGAGTTTGGCGGTCGCCTGACGGGCGTCGGCCACTCCCTCGCGTCGAGCGCGACGAGACGGTTCCCGGTCCTGACACCGCGGACTCGCCACCGGAAATTGCCGCCTCGGCCCCAGCCCGACAGCCGCCGCCGGCACCGCCGCGGCCGCCGACGCCGTCCGGCCGGTGCCGCCGGCGGACCCCGCGGGGCGGCTACTTCTTCCGCGGTGCGGCGGCCGTCAGGGCGTCGATGCTGCCGGACATGATCGTGCGGACGTGTTCGGTGATGTGCTCGGCGGGCCAGTCCCACCAGGCCAGAGCCAGCAGGCGGTCGACGTCCGCATCGCTGTGGCGGCGGCGGATGAGCCGGGCCGGGTTGCCGCCGACGACTCCGTAGTCCGGGACGTCGTCGACGACGACGGAACCGGAGGCGATGACCGCTCCATGACCGATGCGGACGCCGGGCATCACCATGGTCCGGTACCCGAACCAGACGTCGTTGCCCACCACGGTGTCACCCCGGCCGGGCAGGCCGGTGATCAGGTCGAAGTGCTCGGACCAGGAGCCACCCATGATCGGAAAGGGGAACGTCGAGGGGCCGTCCATGCGGTGATTGGCGCCGTTCATGATGAACCGCACCCCTTCGCCCAACGCGCAGAACTTGCCGATCACCAGCTTTTCCGGCCCGTAGTGGTAGAGCACGTTGCGGGTCTCGAACGCCAGCGGATCGTCCGGATCGTCGTAGTAGGAGAACTCGCCCACCTCGATCAGCGGCGAGGTGACCAGCGGCTTCAGTAACACGACACGCGGCTGCTCCGGCATCGGGTGCAGCACGGTCGGATCGGCGGGAACGGCTGCCGTCATGGATATGCTCCTTCGCGGTGGACAGGTCTCAGTGATCCAATGATCGCAACCCTCTCCGCCCGCGAGCCTTCGGCGTCGGGGTCTTGTCCGGCCGCCGGAGTCCGGGGAACCTCCACCGCCTCGGCCGCCGCGGCGTCGGGCCGCTTTCTCCGGTGGTCCCGGCCCTGTTCTACCCGCCGAGCTGCCGCGGCTGCCGGTACGGCTTCACCGCGCGGCGTGCGATGGCGAAGCGGTGGGTCTCCGACGGGCCGTCGTAGATGCGGAACGGCCGCACCTCCCTGAACAGGCGTGCCAGCGGGGCGTCGGCGGCCGAGATGCCGAGCGCTCCGCAGATCTGCACCGCCCGGTCGACCACCCGGTTCACCGCCTCCGCCACGAACGTCTTGGAGACCGACGTGAGCTGCGCGGCGGCGGGGGAGGCGGTGTCCAGCTCCCAGGCGGTACGCAGGATCAGGGCCCGGCTCGCCTCGATGTCGATCTCGGAGTCGGCCAGCATCTGCTGCACCATGCCGAGGTCCCCCAGCACGGAGCCGAACGCCATGCGGCTGCCGGCCCGTTCCAGCGCGATGTCCTGGGCGCGACGGGCGGCTCCCAGCCAGCGCATGCAGTGGGTCATGCGGGCCGGGCCGAGCCGGACCTGGGCGTTCTCGAAGCCGCGGTCCACGGCGCCGAGCACCTGGTCCTCGCCCACCACGCAGTCCTCGAAGGCGAGTTCGCTGTGCCCGGCGAAGAGCCCCTCGTCCAGGGTCTCGATGTCCCGGACAACGCGCATGCCAGGGGTGCCGGCGTCGACCAGGAACATGGTCGCGCCGCCCGGATCGCCGGGGCTGCCGGAGGTGCGGGCCATGACGATCGCGAAGGCGGCGCCGTTGGCTCCGCTGATGAACCACTTGCGTCCGTCGATGCGCCAGCCGCCCGGGACGCGGGTCGCGGTGGTCCGGAGCGAGCGGGGATCGGCGCCCGCTCCCGGAGCCGGTTCGGTCATCGCGAAGCAGGAACGGGACTCACCGGCGGCGAGCGGGCGCAGATAGCGCGCCTGCTGCTCCTCGGTGGCCACCTTCTCCAGTAGATGCATGTTGCCCTCGTCCGGGGCCGCGCAGTTGAGCGCCAGCGGGCCGAGGAGCGAGTACCCGGCGGCTTCGAACACGACCGCCTGCCCCCGCAGGTCGAGCCCGTGCCCGCCCCACCGCGTCGGCACATGCGGGGCGAAGACACCGGCCTCACGTGCGCCCTTCTGCAGGGTTTCGCGCAGGGCCTCGGGAGCGTCGTGCACGGACCCGCCGCACTCGCGCTCGGCCGGGATCACCACCTCGCGTACGAACTCCGCGGTGGCCTCGGCCAGTTGGGCGACAGGCGGATCTACATCGAACTGGATGGGCACGGGTCCTCCCGCCGACGGGCGTCCGGGCATCGGCGCCCGTCGCGTCCTAGAAACTGTACAGCGTCTTCAGTATCTTGCTGGGGTGGCGCTTCAATCGGAGGGCGCTCGATCAGAGGAGCGCTCGACACCGAGCGGCCCCCGGCGACGGAAGAAGATCCCTATGAATGCCCAGCCGGTCCGCGTCGTCCGCCACCCCGACGGAGTTGTCGAGCTGCGACTGGAAGATCCCGGACGGGGCAACGCCCTGGATCTCCCGACAGCGGAAGCGCTGCGGGACGCGACGGCCGAAGTGGCCGCCGACCCGGGTGGCGCGGTCCTGCTGCGGGCCGCAGGCGGAAACTTCTGCGTGGGCGGTGATCTGCGCGCCTTCGTCGGCCGGGGTGAGGAGGTGAGCCCCTACGTGCACGCCGTGGCGACCGCGGCACACGCCGCGGTGCTGTCCCTGTACGAACTGCCGGTGCCCCTGGTGACCGCCGTGCGCGGCGCGGCCGCGGGCGGCGGGATCGGGCTCGCCCTGGTCGGCGACATCGTCCTGGCCGCACGGTCGGCGCGCTTCCGCCTGGCCTACACGGCGGTCGGGCTCACCCCGGACTGCGGGGTCACCTGGCTCCTGTCGCGCCTGGTGGGCCCGCGTCTGGCGGCGGACCTGGTGCTCACCAACCGGGTCCTGGCGGGCGACGACGCCGAGCGGTTCGGCCTGGTCTCCCGGGCTGTCGAGGACGACGAAGTGGACGAGGCCGCGTACCGGACCGCCGCCGAACTGGCAGGTGGCCCCGGTGAGGCGCTGCGCGCCGCGAAGCGCCTGCTGCGGGACGGTGCGGGCGAGGGGCTGGGCCGTCACCTCGACGAGGAGGCGCGGCTGATCGCCGGCCTGGCGGGAGGCGGGGAGGCGCAGGCGCGTATGGCGTCGTTCCTGGCACCGCGGGATCGTGCGGGGAGGGGCGGAGTCTCATCCGCGCCAAGCCGTCCGGAAAGTGTTTCTTGATTACCTCTTCACTAACACCTCCGCCGGAGCGTAACCTCCGGGCAACACAGAACCGAGGAACCGGACACAGAGCCGGGGAAAAGGTGTGGCGATGCAATCTGCTTCCGTGGGCCGTGCGGACGCTCTCGACGAGGCCCTCACCGAAGCCGTTGTCGACCTGGTTCTGCGCGGCATGTGGCGCGGCAGGCCCGAGTCCGACCACCGCCCCCTGGTCGACGCCGGGCTGGCCATGGTGAAGGGCCCGATGGTGCTGCCGACCGAGCCCGCCCGGGTGGTCGCCGCACGGATCCTGCGCGTCGCCGCCGGTTCCGAGCAGGAGAAGCGGATCACCGCCGCGTACGAGGCATTCCTGCCCGTCAACCGGAAGCTGCGCGAGGTGTGCACGGCCTGGCAGTGCCGGCCCGACGGCTCGGCCAACGACCACACCGACAGTGTGTACGACGCCGGGGTGCGCGAATCGCTGGAGGACGTGCACGAGGCCATCCAGCCCGTGCTGCGCAGGCTGGAGGGGCTGCCGGCGGGCGGCGCCCGCTACCTCACGGCCCTGGAGGAAGCGCTCGACCGCTTCGACGACGGTGCGGCGCAGTGGCTGGCCTCGCCCCTGTGCGACTCGTACCACACCGTGTGGATGCGACTGCACCAGGAACTGCTGCTGGTCCTGGGGATCAGCCGGGCGCAGGACGAGGTTCTCGAAGAGGAACTGGTCACCAGGAGCCGGGGTTGAGCGTCACCGACCGCCAGGCGGGCCCCCTCCCGTCGTCCGAGGCCCGCGATGCCCTTGACGGCCTCGCACAGCCGACCGCCCCCGGCCGGGTCCTGGTGCCTTACGGCCAGGGACGGACCCGAGGCCTCGACGCCGACGAGCTGGGCGCGCACGGCACGGCGATGGACCGGCTGGTGGCCCTCGGGCTGCCGGTGGTTCCGGGCGTCACCGTGCCCGCGAGCGCCGCCGCGTCGCTGGGCGAACCCGGCACCGCCCGAGCCGCCGTCGAACTGGTGGAACAGCTCTCGGGACGGCGGATCGCCGAAGCCGGCCGACCCTTGCTGCTGCGCCTTTCCGCGAGCGCGCCGACCGAGATCGCCGGACTGCCGCCCGACCTCGCCTGCCTCGGTGTCACCCCGGCGAACGCCGGCGATCTGTGCGCGGTCATCGGACGCGAAGAGGCGCTGTACGAGGTGTGGGCCGCCACCATCCGGATGACCGCCGAATACGCCCTCGACGTACCCGGGCCCGTGCTCGACGACGCTCTGCTCGACACCTCCGAGCCCCGGGCCCGGGTCGAGGCGCTGCTGACCCTGGTCGCCCGCCACGCCTCCCGGCCCTACCCCGAAGACCCGGCGGAGCAGCTCGCGCTGGCCGCCCGCGCGGTCCTCGGGCGCTGGGACTCGCCCCGCGCGAGAAGATCCCGGCGAGCTCAGCGGCTCCCCGCCGAGCTGGGCATCGCCCTGCACGTACAGGCGCTGCGCATCGGCCCGGCGGACCACTCGGGCTATGGCACGGCCGTCAGCCGCCACCTGGAGACCGGCCGCTTCGCCCCTCAGGGTTCCTTCTTCCGGGGAGTACGCCGCAGCGCGCCGCCGCCCCACACGAGCGAACCGCTGGACCGGCTCGCGGGCGCGGCGACGCTGCTTGAGCATTCGCTGCTCACTCTCGAACGCCATCTGCACGCGCCGGTGTCGGTCGACTTCGAGGTCCGCGACGACGAGATCTCCCTGCTTGCCGTCTCGGCGCAGAACCGGCCCCCGTTGCGGGCCTCGGTGTGCCTCGCCGCCGACCTGGCGAAAGACGGGGCCATCGACCGGGAAGAGGCCGTACGCCGGATCGGTCCCGCGCAGGTGCAGGAACTGCTGCACCCCCAGCTCCGGCTCACCGGCGACGAGGAACTCCTGGTGAAAGGGCTGCCCGCCTCCCCGGGGGCGGCGACCGGTGCGATCGTCCTGTCCAGTGAACGTGCCCTCGAACTGGCCGCGGACGGCACGCGGGTCGTGCTCGTGGCCCACGAGACCTCTCCGGCCGACGTCCCCGGCATGCTGGCCGCCGTCGCCGTACTGACCGGCAGCGGCGGCATCGCCTCGCACGCCGCGGTGGTGGCGCGGGGCGCGGGCACACCCGCGGTGTGCGGCGCCGAGGGACTGCGCGCCGACCGGACCGCAGGCACCGTACGGATCGGGGACCGAGTGCTCCGCGAGGGCGACCCCATCTCGTTGGACGGCCGCACCGGCGCCGTCTACGCGGGCACACTGAGCGTCAGCGTCGCCGGACCACCACCCGAACTGTCCACCCTGCTGGAGTGGGCGGACGACATGCGCCGGCTGGGCGTACGGGCCAACGCCGACACCGCCGCCGAGGTGAGCACCGCCATCGCCCTGGGCGCGGCGGGCGTCGGACTGTGCCGTACGGAGCACCAGTTCCTCGGCGACCGGCTGCCGCTGATCCGACGCGTGATCCTCGCCGCCGACCCGGCGGCCCGCGACGAGGCGCTGCTGGCACTGGAACAGGCCCAGCACGAGGACTTCACGGCCCTGTTGACCGCGGTCGGCGACCGGCCGGTGACCGTACGCCTGCTGGACGCCCCGCTGCACGAGTTCCTGCCCGCCGCCGGGGAGGCCCAGGACGCCGCCGAGGAGCAGCGGGCCGCCGCACTGCGCGAGGCGAACCCCATGCTCGGGCTGCGCGGAGTACGGCTGGCGCTGCTGCACGAGAGGCTCTACCCGGCACAGGCCGAGGCGCTCTTCACCGCTTGGGCCGATGTCGCCGCCACCGGCGTCCGGCCCGAGCTGGAAGTGATGATCCCGCTCGTCAGCCTGTCGGAGGAGCTGGCCGCCGCGGCCGCGTACGTACGGGGTGCCGCCGACGCGGTCGCCGCCCGCACCGGCGTACGGGTCCCGTACCGGCTCGGCACGATGATCGAGACACCGCGCGCCGCGCTGCTGGCCGGTGAACTCGCCGAGCACGCCGAGTTCTTCTCCTTCGGCACCAACGACCTCACCCAGCTCACCTACGGATTCTCCCGGGACGACGTCGAACGCCAGGTGCTCGCCTCCTACTTGGAGCGCGGGTTCCTGACGGCCAGCCCGTTCGCCCGGCTCGATCCGCACGGCGTGGGCGCCCTGATCGCCCTGGCGGTGGAGCGGGCCCGGAGCGTACGCCCCGACATCAAGCTGGGCGTGTGCGGTGAGCACGGCGGCGACCCGGAGTCGATCGTCTTCTGCGACGGCCTGGGCCTCGACTACGTCTCCTGCTCCGCGCACCGCGTGCCGGTCGCCCGGATGGCGGCCGCGCACAGCGCCCTGCGGGAGCGGCACGACGACAGCGGGAGCGCACGATGACGAGCACCGTGACCGACGGCACGGCCCTGTCGGATGCCGAACTGGACGACCTGCGTGAGACCGTACGGTCCGTCTGTGCGGACGCCGGCGGCACCGCCGCGGTGCGACGGCTGTCCGAGCAAGCCCCGGGCATCGACGCCGAGTTGTGGGACACCCTCGGCCGACAGGTCGGCCTCGCGGCCCTCGGTCTGCCCGCGGCGGCCGGAGGCATCGGCGGCCTCGCCGAGATCGCCGCGGTCTGCGAGGAGTTGGGCCGGACGCTGACGCCGGTACCGCTGCTGTCCTCCACCGTGCTGGCCGGGCAGGTGCTGGCCGGCTGCGGCACGGCCGAGGAGGCTCTGGCGGAGCTGGCCGAGGGCAAGGTGCACGCCCTGGCGGTGACGGCACCCGACGGAGCATGGCGGCCGGACACCGTGCCGGTCGCCGTCACCTGGCGCGGCGGCGTCCCGCTGCTGGACGGCACCGCCCCGTTCGTACTGGACGGTGCCGACGCCGAAGGCCTGGTCGTCGCCGCCACCGGAGCAGACGGACCGGACCTCTTCCTCATCGACCCCCGCGAACCCGGGGTGACAGTCCGCCGGGTGCCCACCCTGGACCTCAGCCGCGGACAGGCGGTGGTCTCCTTCTCCAGTGCCCGTGCCCGGCCCCTGACCGCCGGCGGCGAGGGGGTCGACATCGTGACCCGCGCCCTGGACGTGGCCATGGTGGCCCTGGCCGCCGAGCAACTCGGCGGCGCCCAGGCCGCGTTGGACATGACGGTGGCCCATGTACGGGAGCGCACCCAGTTCGGCAGGGCCATCGGCGGCTTCCAGGCGGTCAAGCACACCTGTGCCGACATGCTGCTCCAGGTCGAGGCCGCACGGTCGGCGGTGGTACGCGCGGTCCGGGCGGCCGACTCGCCCGTGGCGCTGGCCGAAGCGGCGGCGGTGGCGCAGGCGTGGTGCGCCGAGGCGTTCGTGTTCGTCGCCGCCGAGTCCGTACAACTGCACGGCGGCATGGGCTTCACGTGGGAGCACGACGCACACCTCTACTTCCGGCGCGCCCAGTCCGACGCCGTCCTGCTGGGCGGCGCCGCGCACCACCGGGAACGGCTGGCCGGCCTGCTGGGCTGGTGACTTCGCCCGCGGTCACAGCACCACAGCACAGCACCGCACGACAGCCACGCAGCCGCGCACATGCGCGGACGCGTGCAGAAAAGGGCAGGACGGCATGATCACCAGACTCATCGACGAGGCCCTGTTCGAGGGCGTGAACCCACCGCTCCTCACGGGCGCGCGCTGCTCCGCCTGCGCCACCGTGGTCTTCCCCCGGCAGAACTCGTGCCCCAAGTGCTCGGACGGAGCCATGTCCGCGCATGCGCTGCCGGTGAGCGGGAGGGTGTGGTCATGGACGCTGCAGGCGTTCGCGCCCAAGCCGCCGTACCGGCCGCCGGCCGAGGGCTACCAGCCGTACCACGTGGGCTATGTCGACCTCGGTGAGGTGCTGGTCGAGGCACGGCTGGAGGTTCCCCGCGATCAGATACGCATCGGGCTTCCGGTCCGTCTCACCACGGTGACGGCCTACCGCGACGAGGACGGCACCGAGGTACTGACCTTCGCGTTCTGCCCGGATGGGGAGCCGGACGGGGAGGGGGAGCGATGAGCCGTCATGACGAGGTCTACGTCGTCGGATGCGGCATGCACCCCTTCGGCCGCGACGAGACCGTCACCGGGATGGACATGGCCGAGCGGGCGGTGCGCGAGGCGCTGGCCGACGCCGGTGCCGGATGGGAGGACATCGGCTACGCGGCCGGCGGCTCCGACGTGTCCGGCAAGCCCGACACGCTGGTGGGCCGGCTGGGCCTGACCGGCGTGCCGTTCGTCAACGTGCAGAACGGCTGCGCGACCGGTGCCTCGACGGTGCTCACCGTGGCCAACGCACTGCGCGCGGGCGAGGCCTCGCTCGGGCTGGCCGTCGGCTTCGACAAGCACGAGCGGGGCGCCTTCCACGTCTCGGCGGCCCGCTACGGACTGGGCGACTGGTACGCCGAGACCGGGATGATGCTGACGACCCAGTTCTTCGCCCTGAAGACGCAGCGGTACCTGCACGAACACGGGATCTCCGAGCGGGCGCTGGCCAAGGTGGCCGCACGGGCCTTCCGCAACGGCTCCCGGCACCCGCTGGCCTGGCGCCGCAAGGAACTGACGGAGGACGAGATCCTCGACTCCGCCGAGGTCAGTCCACCCCTCACCCAGTACATGTTCTGCTCGCCGGGACAGGGCGCGGTGGCGCTGGTGCTCGCACTCGGCGACCGCGCCTTCGACCTGTGCGAACGGCCGGTCAGACTGGCCTCGTTGGCCTTCAGGACCAGACGGTTCGGCTCGTTCGAGGTGTTCTCGCCCTGGCTGCCACCGGGACCGCACCGCAGCCCGAGCGTCGACGCGGCCGAGGCGGTCTTCCGCACGGCGGGTCTGCGGCCCTCGGACGTACAGGTCGCCCAACTCCAGGACACCGACAGTGGATCAGAACTGATCCACCTGGCGGAGACCGGCCTGTGCGCCCACGGCGAGCAGGGGGAACTGCTGGCCTCGGGGGCCACCGATCCGACGGGCCGGATCCCGGTCAACACCGACGGCGGCTGCCTGGCCGGCGGTGAACCCGTCGGCGCCTCGGGACTGCGTCAATTCCACGAGGTCGTACGGCAGTTGCAGGGCCGGGCTCCGGGAGCGCAGGTGCCCGGCGGTCCCGAGGTCGGTTTCACCCATGTGTACGGGGCGCCCGGCATCAGTGCCTGCTCGGTGCTGACAGTCTGATGACGGTCTGAAAGGCGGCAGGCACACCATGGCGCATGCCAACAGAACCGCACTGGTCACCGGCGGTGCCCGCGGGCTCGGCACGGAGATCTGCCGTCAACTGGCCGACCGGGGGCTACGCGTCCTGGTGGCGGCCAGAAAGCGGGAGGCGGCCGAGGAGGTCTGCCGCGGCATCGGCCCGGCGGCGGTACCGCTGGCCTTGGACGTGGTCTCCGCGTCGAGCGTCACCGAAGCCGTACGCGAGGCGCTGGGGAGCTTCGGCACGATCGACGTCCTGGTCAACAACGCCGGGGTCAGCATCGACGCCTCGCGCACAGTCCTGGACCTCGACGAGGACACCCTGCGCACCACGCTGGACATCAATCTGGTGGGCGCCTGGCGACTGGCCGAGGCCGTCGTGCCGGACATGGTGAGGACCGGCTACGGACGGGTCGTCAACGTCACCAGCTCGCTCGGCTCGCTGGCGCTGATGGACTCCGGACGCCACCCGGCCTACCGCGTCTCCAAGACCGCGCTCAACGCCCTGACCCGTATGCTCGCGGCCGAACTGTCCGGCACGGGTGTCCTGGTCAACGCCGCCGACCCCGGCTGGACCCGCAGCGGCATGGGCGGTCCGTCCGCCCCACGCGGGCCGGCGGAGGGCGCGGACACGCCTGTCTGGCTGGCGACACTTCCCGAGGGCGACGAGACGACGGGCGGACTGTTCGCCGGCCGCAAACCACTGCAGTGGTGAACCGTCCCACTCTGGAGGGTGTGCCTCAGGCCTCTCCCGGCGGGGGTGCGGCGGGCCTGCCCCGGAGGGTGTGACTCAGGTCTGCGAGGTGGCCGGCTTCTGGTCGGCGGTGACGATCCGCAGCGCCAGCGACCTGACCGCCTCCTGCACGGACCGGGAGGGCAGCTGGGAAAGCGGCCCGCCTTCCGCCCGTAGCGCGGTGACCAGCATGGTCGTACCGATCAGGGTGCGGACCGCGAGCGCCTGCGCCGCGTGCCGTGACTTGGCCGCGCGCGGGCTGCGGGTGGCGCCCTCGGGCAGATAGTCGTACGCCCGCTGGATGTGCCGCTGCTCGAACTCGTCCCGCAACGCCTTGACGTTGCCGTTGGCGGAGGCGATCTGCACTTGGTACAGCCGGGCCTCCTCGGGGTTGTGCTCCACCCATTCCCACACCGCGTCGATGACCCGCAGCAGGCCCTCCGCGTCACCCGGCTCGGACTCGGGCCTGGCGGCCTCCACGACCGCGTTGAGCTGGTCGAAGACCCGCCGCATGGCGAGTTCGAGCAGCTCGTCCTTGCCGTCGAAGTGGTAGTAGACGGCCGTGGGCACCACCTGGGCCTCGTCCGCGATGTCCTGGATGCTGGTCTCCGCGAATCCGTTGCGGCCGAACACCCGCACGGCGGCGGTGATGATGTGCTGCCGTCGCGAGGGTCGGTGGGCGGGCTGCTTGCCGTTCTCCGTGGTGGCCATCATGCTCCCTGGCGGCTGCCGCGACCCGCGTCTGTGGGCCCTGTCCAGTGATTATGCTATCCAGGCTGTCCAGTAACTCCGTCGGGTCGGCCCTGTAATTCCTGCTGCGCGTGTGCCGTCGGAGTGTCGAGGTCCCGGCATACTTGACACCATGACGACATCCGGGACCCGCGCCGCGCACCGCCCCTCGCGCAAGCAGTGGGTGATCGAAGCGGCCACGGAGCTGTTCGCCACCCAGTCGCCGGACGAGGTGACGGTGGCCGACATCGCCGCTCGTGCGGAGATGACCTCGGCAGCGGTGTACTACCACTTCTCATCCAAGGACCAGGTCCTGGTGGCGGGCATGCGGGTGTTCGCCACGGCGCTGCGCGAGCAGCTGCAGACGCTCACGGAGGCCCACACACCCGGCTCGGACATCGGTCCCGCCGTCACCACGCTGGTGGCCTGGCTGGGCGAACACCGGTCCGCCGCCACCGTGTTCTTCGTGTCCTCTGCCGGGATGAGCCAGGAGGCGGAGGCGCTGCGCCACGAGAGCCGGACACAACTGCTGGACGAGCTCGTGCGGCTGACCCGCAAGGCCCGGGAGCCGGTATCCGACGCCGAGGCGGCGGTGATCGCCCTGGGCCTGCTGACGCTGCTGGAGACCGCGGCCATCTCGCAGGTCCGGGGAGACGACGTCTACCGCTCGCTCGGGCACCGCTCCTTCGTCCGCGAGGTCGGCCGCCTCGCCGAGCGGATCGCCGACCCGGCGGCGGCCGAATAGTCCTCCCGTCAGGATTAGGGCCCTAGACCAACAGCCGCAGCGGCTTGCGTAGCAGCTCACCGACCGTGCGCAGGTACTCGGCCGCGGGGGCCCCGTCGACGGCACGGTGGTCGAAGGTGAGGCTCAGGGTGAGCACCTGCGTCCGCAGCGGCCTGTCGTCCATCCACTCGACGCCGTCCCTGAGCCTGCCGACACCGAGGATGGCGACGTTGCCCGGGTTGATGACGGGGGTGAAGAAGTCGACGCCGTATCCGCCCAGCGAGGTGACGGTGAAGGTGGCCCCTTCCAGCTGCGCCGGGGAGACCCGCCCCTCGCGTGCGGCCTCGGCCAAGGCCCTCGACCGGCGGGCGATCCCGGGAAGTGGCAGCGCCGCCGCGTCCTCGATCACGGGGACCATCAAGCCGCCCGGAACGGCCACCGCGAACCCGAGGTGGATGTCGCCGAGCAGGTGGACCCCGTCCTCCCGCACCGTCGCGTTGAGCAGCGGGTGCTCCCGCAGGGCCAGGGCGGCGGCCTTCAGCAGGAAGTCGTTGAGGCTGGGCACCGGCAGGTCGCTGTCGGCCCACTCCTCCTTGAGCCGGGCCCGCAAGGACACGACGGCGTCCATCCGCACCTCGTACCCGTGCGTCAGCTGCGCCATCTCCTGGAGGCTGGCATGCATCCGGCGGGCGATGGTGCCGCGCATCCCCGTGAGCGGGATGACATCGCCTGCCTGAGGTGTGGTGGCCGTGCGGGGGGCCGGGCGGGCGACCGCCGGTTCGGGCGTCTTGGAGACGGCGACGGCGACATTGACGGTGTCGAGGTCGGATCTGCGGATCCGTCCGCCCGCACCCGTGGCCCGTACGTCGGCGAGGTCGATGCCCCGCTCCTTCGCCAGCCGGCGCACCAGGGGCGAGACGGGTATGACGGAATCGCCGGGCAGGACGGCGGGCGCGGGCGCCGCCGGTACCGCCTGGGTGACGGCAGCAGCGGCGGCCAGGAACTCCTCCACGTCCTCGGAGACGATCCGGCCGCCGGGCCCGGTGCCGTGTACGGCGGTGAGATCGGTACCGGCCTCGGCCGCCACCCGCCGGGCGTTCGGGGAGGCCAGGAGCCGACCCCTGAAGGCGCCCGGAACAGCGCTGCCATTGAGCGGGAGCACAGCGGAGGGCGCGTCGGCGGCCATGGACAGAGCGCCCGCGACCACGGAAGGAACGCCCGCAGTCGCAGTCGCAGCCGTATCCATGACCCCGGGATCAACAGGCATCGGCGATCCGTTCGTGCCCGGCGGCTGCTCGCCCTCGGCCAGCAGCCAGCCGATGAGCGCCCCGACAGGGAGGGTCGCCCCGGCCGGGACCACGGGATGGAACATCCCGCCGGCCTCCGCCTCGACATCCACGTCGACCTTGTCGGTGGCCAGCCGCAGCAGTGCGTCGCCCTCCGCGACGGCGCCTCCGGTGGGCACGAGCCACTCGTCGATCGTGCCTTCCTGCATGGTCAGGCCGAGCTTCGGCAGCAGAACCTCGACGGCCACGTCGTCACGACCTTTCGAGGAGACGTCGGCAACCCTGGACGATGCGGGCGCGGTCGGGCACGTACGCCTTCTCCAGCACGGGGGAGAACGGTACGGGGGAGAAGGGGGCGCCGATGCGCAGGATCGGCGCGTCCAGGTGGTCGAAGGCCGCGTCCTGGATCTGGGCGGCGATCTCCGCGCCGAGACCGCCGAAGGTGACGGCCTCGTGCACCACGAGGGCGCGGTTGGTGCGGCGGACGGAGGCGAACATGGTCTCGGTGTCCAGGGGCTGGACCGTGCGGGGGTCGATCACCTCGATCTCGATGCCCTCGGCGGCGAGTTCGTCTGCCGCAGCGAGTGCCTCGCCCACCATGCGGCCCAGGGCGATGACGGTGACGTCGGAGCCCTGGCGCGCGGTGTGGGCCTGTCCGAGCGGAATGCCGTAGATCGGCTCGGGCACGTCGCCCTTGCTGCCCAGCAGGACCTTGTTGAGCATGACGACGACCGGGTTGTTGTCCCGGATCGCCGAGACGGTCAGACCCTTCGCGGTGTACGCGTCGGAGGGCATGACGACCTTGAGGCCGGGCACATGGGCGAGCCAGGCCTCCAGGCTCTGGCTGTGCTGGGCGGCGGCGCCGAGGCCCGCGCCGGAGGCGGTGGTGATGGTGAGCGGCACGGAGAGGCCGCCGCCGAACATGTACTTCATCTTGGCTGCCTGGTTGACGATCTGGTCGAGGCAGACGCCGATGAAGTCCATGAACATCAGGTCGACGACGGGGCGCAGGCCCCGGGCGGCGGCGCCCACACCGAGGCCCACCAGCGCGGCCTCGGAGATCGGTGTGTCGATCATGCGGCGCGGGCCGAACTCGTCGAGGAGGTTGTCGAACATGCGGAAGACGCCGCCGTATCCGGCCACGTCCTCGCCGGCGACGAAGACGTTCTCGTCCTCGCGCATGGCCTGCGCCAGGCCCTCGTTGAAGGCCTTGACGTAGGTGAGCTTGCGGTCCGTGGCGTCCGGGGCGGCGGCGGGTGCTTCGGTGCTGGTGGTCATGGCGGTCACCCCGAGTAGACGTTGAGGAGCAGGTCGGCGGTGTCGGGCACCGGGCTGGCCTCGGCGTACGCGATGGCCTCGGCGATCTCGTCGCGGGTGCGTCGCCAGGTGTCGTCCAGTTCCGCACGGGTGGCGGTGCCGTCCGCGAGGGCACGGGCTTCCAGCAGGTCGATCGCGTCACGGGCCTTCCACTCGTCGACCTCCTCCTGCGAGCGGTAGGGGTGGCGCAGTCCCTTGACGCCCTGGTGGTCGTAGTAGCGGTAGGTCTTGGCCTCGATCATCATCGGGCCCTCGCCCGCCCGGGCCCGTTCCACGGCCTCGGCGGCGGCGCGGTGGACGGCGACCGCGTCCATGCCGTCGACGATCACGCTGGGCATGCCGTAGGACGCCGCCCGGTCGGCGACGTCGGTGATCAGCATGTGCTTGGACTGGGGCGTGAACTCGGCGTAGCCGTTGTTCTCGCAGATGAACAGCACCGGCAGGCGCAGGATGGCGGCCATGTTGGCGGCCTCGTGGAAGGTGCCGATGTTGGTGGCGCCGTCGCCGAAGAAGGAGACAGCGATGCTGTCCTCACCCCGGTACTGGGCGGCGAAGGCGGCGCCGACGGCGATCGGGATGCCGGCCCCGACGATGCCGTTGGCGCCGAGCATGCCGAGGCTGAGGTCGTTGATGTGCATGCTGCCGCCGCGGCCCAGGCAGGCGCCGGTGACCCGGCCGTACAGCTCGGCGTACATGTGCTTGAAGCTGACACCCTTGGCCACGGCGTGGCCGTGCCCGCGGTGGGTGGAGGTGATCTGGTCGCCGTCGCGGAGCGCCGCCATCACCCCCGCGGCCACGGCCACCAGGCCGACGTACAAGTGCATAAAGCCCCGCCGCGTGCCGGCCGC
>NZ_JBFAHW010000107.1:0-35400 GCF_040654355.1 Streptomyces sp. NPDC050704
CCCGCCCCCCGTCGCCGCTGTACTGGTGGCTCCGCCACATGACCTGCGACGCCGCACGCCGAGGGCACGCGCCGACCGCCGCTGCGCCCGCGCTCCGCGCGGACGACGGGGGTTCAGAAACAGGCTCCCGGCTGGCCGCAGGACGAGCACGGACGCGCCGACACGCCCTGGATCCGGCAGCGGTCCAGCCGCGCCGACGCCGCCGACCACTACCGCCTGCTGGCCGAGCACCACGTCCCCGGACAGGCGGCCACCGAGATCGAGCACATCCTCGTCGACGGCGCCGAGGCGGTCGTCCTCGGCGAGATCCGCCAGACGGCGAAGGCCACCGGACGGCGAAGGCCACCGGACGCGCCTACCGCGCCCGGTTCACCCTCCACCTCACCGTCGAGAACGGCCTGGTCGTACGGCACCACGTGTACGAGGACAGCCTCGCGGTGGCCCGCGCCTTCCAGGCCGGGTAGCGGCCCCCACCGGGGACCGGCTAGCTCCAGGTGGCGCCCGCCGGCTCCTTGACGGTGGCGTTGAGCCGGTTGAAGAGATTGGTCGTGGCGATCCACAGGATGAGCGCGGCGATCTGCTGCTCGTCGTAGTGGTCGGCGACCTCGTCCCACAGCTCGTCCGGCACCGCGTCACCGGAGTGGTCGCTGAGCCGGGTCATCGCCTCGGCCAGGGCCAGGGCGGCGCGCTCGGCGTCCGAGTAGAACGGGGCCTCGCGCCAGGCCGACACCGACCAGAGCCTTTCGTCGCTCAGCCCCGCCTTCCGGGCGCTGTGGCTGCCCCCGTAGACGCAGACACTGCAGCCGTTGATCTGACTGGCGCGCAGGTGCGCGAGCTCAAGGATCTGCTGGGGCACACCGCCCTTGCCGACTGCCTTGATCAGGCCCTGGATGGACTGCATCGCGTCGGGAAGGATCATCGCGGGGTTCTTCATCCGTGCCTGCATCACATGCTCCTCAGGAGTTCCGTAAGTGTCTGTCACCGCACTGACGGAGCGCGACGGGGGAGTGTGACGGACGGGCGGAAGATTCTTTCGGAGGTCCGCGATGCGGCCTCCGGCAGGGCCTGTTACGCGGCGGCTCGTCATGACGGCGCCACGAGCATGCGCACGGCAAGCGCCAGGATCACCGCGCTGGACACCAGCGCTGTCACCAGCCGCCCCCGCCGGCCCGTCAGCACCCGGCCGAGCAGGGCTCCGCCACCCGCGAGCAGCAGCTGCCAGCTCGCCGACGCGGCGAAGGCGGCGAGGACGAACACGCCCTGCTGCCATGGGCCCGCGGCCGTGCCGGAACCACCGCCGAGCACCAGCGCCGCGAAGTAGACGACGGTGGTGGGGTTCAGCAGTGTGATGCCCAGCAGGGCCAGGTAGGCGCGGCCGGGGCTCAGGGGCGTCCGGTCGGAGCGGGTGGCGAGCCGCCGGTCCCGGTACTGGCGGAGCGCGGTGAGTCCGCCGCGTACCGCCAGGGCGACGAGTACGAGTCCCGAGGCCCAGCGCAGCGGTTCCAGCACCGGGTGCAGCGCGCTGGCGAGGGCGGTACCGCCGAGCGCGGCCACCAGGGCGTAGAGCCCGTCGGCGGTCGCCACGCCGAGGGCGGCGCACATGCCGATCCGCAGGGACGTTCGGGCGGTGAGGGAGACGAGGTAGGTCGCGACCGCTCCGACGGGGATGGCGATGCCAAAGCCCGCGAGAAGCCCCGCGACGAGCGCGGCGGTCACGACCGCGGAAGCGAGGGCCTCCGGGGTCGGCCGGGCTGCTGCTGGACCCGCACCGGACGAGCGGCGGCGGAGGTCGGCGGCAGGAAGGCTTCGATCGTGGACATGGCCCGATGCTGGGGGCAGGACAGCCGCCGGAGCAACTCATTTATGGCGTACGGGAAGTCATGGCGTACGCGCGTCATCGCGTACGCCATCCCGCCGGGCGGCCGGAACCGCACCGCTCAGAACGGGAAGTGCGTCTGCTGCGTGGCCAGCGTCACCCAGCGCGTGTTGCTGAACGCCTCGATGCCCCAGCGCCCGCCGAAACGGCCGTAGCCGCTGGCCTTGAACCCGCCGAAGGGGGCGTTCGGTTCGTCGGCGACGGACTGGTCGTTGATGTGCACGATGCCGGTACGGACGCGGCGGGCGACCCGCAGCCCGTGTGTGCCGTTCTCGGTGATGATCCCGCAGGTCAGCCCGTGCTCCGTGGCGTTGGCGAAGGCCACTGCCTCGTCGTCCGTGGTGAAGGTGCTGAGCACGACGAGCGGGCCGAACGCCTCGCCGTGGAACAGGTCGGCGTCCTCGGGCAGACCGGTGAGCACGGTCGCCGGGTGCACGGCTCCCTCGGGCGCGGAGCCGCCGGTCAGCACGGTGGCCCCCTTGGCGACGGCGTCCTCGACGAGCGCCGCGACCCGGCGGGCGGCGTCCGGGGTGACGAGCGGGCCGACGACGGTGTGCGGGTCGGCGGGGTCGCCGGACGCGAGCGACTCGGTCTTCGCGGTGAACTTGGCCGTGAACTCCTCGGCGAGGCTCTCGTGGACGAGGATCCGGTCCGCGGACATGCAGATCTGGCCGGAGTTCATGAAGACGGAGAAGACGGCGGCGTCGACCGCGTAGTCGACGTCGGCGTCGTCCAGCACGATCACGGAGTTCTTGCCGCCGAGTTCGAGGACCGCGGGCTTGAGGTGCCGGGCCGCGTGCACGCCGATGATGCGGCCCACACCGGTGGAGCCGGTGAAGTTGACGGCCCGTACGCGCTCGTCGGACACCAGGGCCTCGGCGACGGCGGCCGCGTCCTCGGGGGCGTTGGTGATCACGTTCAGGACGCCGTCGGGCAGACCGGCGTCGCGCAGCACGTCCGCGATGAACAGCCCGCAGGCGATCGGCGCGTCCTCGCTCGGCTTCATCACCACGGTGTTGCCCGCCGCGAGCGGGGCCGCGACGGCGCGGACACCGAGGATGACCGGGGCGTTCCACGGCGAGAAGGCCGCCACCACACCGACCGGTTCGCGGACCGCGAGCCCCAGCGCGCCCTCCTCCTGCGCGCTCAGCACCTCGCCGCGTGGTGCGGTCACCGCGGCGGCGGCCTCGCGGAGGATGTTCGCGGCGAGACCGACGTTGAACATGGCCCAGGGCCGGGTCCCGCCGACCTCTCCCGCCATCGTCCGTACGGCGTCCTCGGTGCGGGCCTCCAGCAGATCGGCCGCGGTGAGGAAGATCCTGCGCCGCTGCGCCGGACCGAGCGCGGCCCAGCCGGCGAACGCGGCAGCCGCGGCGTCCACGGCCCGGGTGACGTCCTCGACACCGGCCGCGGCGACCGTGGCGTACACCTGCGAGCTGTACGGATTCACGTCCTCGGTGGTACGGCCGGAGGCCGCGGGCTGGTCCTTGCCGCCGATCAGCAGGTCACGATGGAGGGTCATGCGCGGCACTTCCTGTCCTGCTCGGCGATCCGGCCGCGCTCCGAGGCCGAGCCGCACGTTCGCCTGGTGAACAATTCTCCGTTAAATCTGTGCCCGAGTCTGCAACTACGTGACGCGTCAGTCAATGGCCGACGGCCCGCCGCACGCCTCCACCAGCGTCCGGGCCGCCCGCCCGGCACGCACGGCGGGCTCGGGGCTCCGCTCGACGGCGGCGGTGACCATGGCCCCCTCCGCCAGCAGATACACCTGTTCGGCCAGGTCCGCGGGCAGCCCGGCCTCGCTCACGAGTCCCGCCAGGTAGTCCTTGAAGGCCCGCTTGTGGGCGCGCACCTGGGTGCCGACCGACTCCGACGTGGCGCCGAGTTCGCCGTACGAGTTGATCCAGGCGCAGCCGCGGAAGTCGGGCTCGCAGAACCACAGGCCCAGCCAGTCGAAGACCGCCAGAATCCGACGCGCGGGGTTTCCGGGGTCGCCCTCGTGGCCGTCCACATGGTCGGCGAGCCGTTGCCGCCAGCGGATGTCACGCCGCTCCAGGTAGGCCACCACGAGCTGCTCCTTGGCGGGGAACAGCTGGTAGAGCCGCTTGAGCGAGACCCCCGACGCGCCACGGATGTCGTCCATGCCGACGGCCTGTATGCCGCGCCCGTAGAACAACCTCTCCGCCGCGTCCAGGGCCTGTTCCCTGGCGACCGCGCTGTCCATGTACCGGCCCGCTCCTTGATGTCTCGGAAGCTCTGGAAGCTCTTGGACGCCTTGACGCGAGAACCACCGTTCTCTACGTTAACAGTCACACCGGAGAACGCACGTTCTCCCGCTCGGGGCGCCGCCGTTGACGCCCGACATGCCACCGTTGAGAGGAAGCCCTCCATGGCCGACCGCCCGCCCCTGCCGCCCTTCACCCGTGAGACCGCGGCCCAGAAGGTCCAGGCGGCCGAGGACGCCTGGAACACCCGCGACCCGCACAAGGTCTCCCTCGCGTACTCGGAGGATTCGGTCTGGCGCAACCGCGACACCTTCGTGACGGGCCGCGCGCAGATCGTGGAACTGCTCACGGAGAAGTGGCGGCGCGAGCGGGAGTACGCCCTGCGCAAGGACCTCTGGGCCTTCGACGGCAACCGCATCGCCGTCCGCTTCCAGTACGAGTCCCGCGACGCCGACGGCCAGTGGTGGCGCTCGTACGGCAACGAGCTCTGGGAGTTCGACGGGCACGGGCTGATGACCCGGCGCGAGGCCAGCATCAACGACGTGCCGATCGAGGAGAAGGAGCGCCGGATCCGCGGCCCGCGGCCGGACTCCGAGCGGGGTGGGTCCTTCCCGGTTCAGTAGGGTTCCCGGGTGACCGAACAGGCCCGGAAACCCTTCCTCTACGTCGTCGTCTGCGCGGCCGGAGTCGCCGAGGGCATCGGTGAGTTGATCGTCCTGGCGCAGGAGCGGAACTGGGAGGTGGGTGTCTTCGCGACTCCGCTCGCGACGGACTTCTTCGACACCGCGGCGATCGAGGAGCGGACCGGCCGCCCCATCCGCTCCGCCTGGCGGAAACCCGGCGACCCGCGCCCCTTCCCGGACCCGGACGCCGTCACGGTGGCGCCCGCGACCTTCAACACCGTCAACAAGTGGGCGGCCGGGATCTCCGACACCCTCGCCCTCGGCACCCTCTGCGAGGCGTACGGACTCGGCGTCCCGATCTCCGTACTCCCTTGCGTGAGCGAGGCGTTGACCGCCCACCCCGCCTACCGGGAGAGCCTGAAACGACTGCGCGGGATGGGGGTCAGGTTCGGCGAGCGTGCCTTCGACGGTCCGGCCGAGCGCGGGTACCGATGGGAACAGGCGCTGGACCTGCTGGCTCCGGACGCGGCAGGTCCCTGATGCCGGCCGGCCTCGTCAGCGGGTCCTGCGGACGTAGTCGGCGCTGTCCGGTGTCGACACCAGCACATCCCGGCGCACGATGCTCAGCCGGTCGCCGAACCCCGAACGGGCCTTTCTCAGGCCGCTGTCGGTGTACTCGACGACCACGACCCGGTCGTCGAACGCCTCGGCGTACTCGCCGCACTCGGCGTACTCGCCGCACTCCTCCGCCACCGCGAAGTCGAGCCCGGCACGAGACCTGAGGCCGGCCAGCTCCACGGCGTTCTTCTGCGCGATGGCCAACCCCCGCGCATGCGCGTGCGCCGAGAGCAGCTTGATGAAGGACACGGCGTCGTCCGCGCTCAGCAAGCGGTGGGAGCGGGTGTAACTGTCGTAGTTGTCCGGCTCGACGGCGTCGTAGCCCTTGTCCGCGCAGCCGTCGATCCACTGGTTGACGCGGGCGGCGGCGCGCTCGCGCTTCGCGGGTGTGCCGATGTCGAGCAGCGCCTCGTTCCAGTCGCCGTCGACGACGGCCTTGCCCTTCTTGTCGCGCAGCAGCAGGTCGGCGGGCCAGTCCTCGCGCTCCTCCGGCTGGGCCTGGAACGCGTTGACGTAACAGATGTTGTAGAGGCCGCGAGCGGGTTCCACGCGACGGTCGCGGGCGACGATGCGGACACCGGGCGGCGGGGGGTAGGCACCGCCGATCTGGTAGTCGAAACCGGCGTTCAGGGGCGGGGGTCGAACCGCCTTGGCCTTGGGGCTCGGGGTCGGCCGCGGGGCGCCGCCCGGACCCCCGTCCGACTCCGACGTGCAGGATGCCAGCGCCGCGAGGGCGAGCAGGGCGGCGGCCGCCCCGAGAACTCTCCCGCGGGCACCACGCTTGACGGACATGTCCGCTCCACCCATCGCGAGTACGACCCCGCCTCGGACGCCGCCGTGGCGATCCTGGCGACTGTGGCCGGACTGAGAACCTTGTCCACTACCGGCTGGGCGCACCTCTGTGTGCCGGGCCGCGCTCCTCGGCACGCCAGGATCAAAGCCTGCCGAATGCCGCAGGGTCAAGTCCGCGCAGGCCGGAGCGCTCGGGCGGAATCCCGGAGCGCCGACGGGACCGGACGTTCTACTGTCGGCTCATGAGCCGAGACGACGTCACGCTGGCCGTCCACGACCATGGTGGCCAGGGTGTGCCCCTCCTGTTGCTGCACGGCGCCGGGCGCACACTGGCCGACTGGGCCGCCGTGGCCCCGCTCCTCGCACGCCACCACCGGGTGCTGGCCCTGGACCTGCGGGGTCACGGGCTCTCGCCGGACGGGACATGGAACATCGGCGAGGTGCTCGGTGACATCGAGGCGGTGCTGGCCGAGCACGGGATGCCCGGGGCGCTCCCTGTCGGCCACTCACTCGGCGGGATGCTCGCCGTCCAGTACGCCCTCGACCACCCGCAGGTCACGCCCGGCGCGGTGAACCTGGACGGATACGGGTGGGGGCGGCCCGACCAGTACGTCGGCCTCGACCCCGCGTACGTCGGGGAACGGCTCACCGAGGTACGGGAGTTGGCCGCGAAGGCCGCGGGCCGGGTCCTGCCCGCCGGCGGCCTGAAGGACCTGCTCGCCCAGCAGCGGGCGATGTCCGGCCAACTGGGCATCCCGTACGAGCTGTTGGAGGAGGGCGTGCGGCGCTCGGTCCGGGAGCGCCCCGACGGGCAGCTGGAGGTGCGGCCCGGGCGGGAGCATGCCCTGGAGATGCTGGCCAGGATCGAATCGCTCGACGTCTTCGCGCTCTTCCGCCGTATGGACCGGCCGCTGCTGCTCGGTCGCGCGCTGCGGCCCGTGCCGAAGGTCCCCGGCCTCGACTGGTTCGACGAGCTGATGGCGGCCTACGTGAAGGGGCTCGCCCGGGACCTCGCCGAACTGGCCGAGGAGCGGCCCGAGGTGACCGTCGCGGAGATCGACGGCACCCATGCGATGCTGCTGGAGAACCCGCGTGCGGTCGCCGACGCGATCCTGGGGTTCACCGGAGGGCCACGCGGGACGGCCGGGGCGGGCGGAGCTACCGTTTCGTGAGGCCGACACCTGTTCCCGTACGGATACAAGGAGAGCTGTGAGCACCCCGCACAAGCCGCTCGTGATCCTTCGCGCCGCCCCGCACCCCAAGGACCGCATCTTCGGCCCGGCGGCGCTGGCCCTGCTCCACGACCGCTTCACCGTCGTGGAACCGGACACCGAGGAAGCCCTCGACCGGGCCCTGCCCGACGCCTTCGCCGTCGTCGGCCAGCCGGACCTGCCCGCCGAACGCCTCGCCCGGGCAGGCGAGTTGAGAGCCGTGCTCAACATCGAGGGCAACTTCTATCCGTACCTCGACTACGAAGTCTGCTTCCGGCGCGGCATCCACGTCCTCAACTGCGGACCCGCGTACGCGCAGGCCGTCGCCGAGTACGCACTCGGGCTCGCCCTCGATCTCGCGCGCGGCATCAGCCGCGAGGACCGCGCCTTCCGCGCCGGGCGGGAGCGGTACGTGGCCGAGGGCAACGCCGACGCCGTACTGCTGCACGGCTCGGATGTCGGCCTGATCGGCTTCGGGAACCTCGGCCGCAGCCTGTACCCGCTGCTGGCGGCCTTCCGTCCCACCATCCGGGTCTACGACCCCTGGCTGCCGCCCGCCGTCCTGCGCGAGCAGGGGCTCGTCCCGGCCACGCTGGACGAGACCCTGACGAGCAGCCGGTTCGTCTTCGTCCTCGCCACCGCCACCGAGGAGAGCCGCCATCTGCTCGGCGAGCGCGAACTCGGCCTGCTGCCCGACGGCGCCCGGCTGGTGCACGTCAGCCGGGCCCCCGTCGTCGACTACCCGGCGCTGCTCGCGCAGGTGGCCGCGGGCCGCCTGCTGGCGGCCATCGACGTCTGGCCCGACGAGCCCGTCGCCGCCGACGACCCCGCCCGCGCTCTGGAGGGACTCGTGCTCTCCGCCCACCGCGCCGGCGGCATCCCGGAGGCCTTCCGAAGCATCGGCGACATGGTGGTCGACGACCTCACCCTGCTGGCGCGGGGACTGCCGCCCGCGCGTATGCAGCCCGCCGCGCGCGAACTCGTCGGCCGCTACCGCAACCGTCCCGTCACCACCGGCACCGGAAAGGCCCGGACATGAACATCCCCTGCGAGGGCCTTCTCTTCGACAACGACGGCGTCCTGGTCGACTCCGACCTCGGCGTCGACCAGGCGTGGAGCCAGTGGGCCCGGGCCCGCGGACTGCCGGCCGACGAGGTCACCGCGATGGTGCACGGCCGGCGCTCCGCCGACACCGTCGCACTGCTCGTCGCCGACCCGGCGGAGCGGCCGGCGGCCCTCGCCGAGATCGACCGCCTGGAGATCGAGGCCGCCGCCACCACGACCGCCCTGCCCGGCGCCCTCGACCTCCTGACGAGCCTGCCGCAGGGGAGTTGGGCCGTGGTGACCTCCGGAGTCACCGCACTCGCCCGGGCCCGGCTCGCCGCCGCCGGCCTGCCGGTGCCGCCCGTACTCATCACCGCGGACGACGTCGGCCACGGCAAACCCGCCCCCGACGGCTACCTCGCGGCGGCCGGCAAGCTCGGCGTGGACCCGGCGCGCGCCGTCGTCTTCGAGGACAGCGCCGCGGGCGCCACGGCGGGCGCGGCGGCGGGAGCGTACGTCATCGGTGTCGGGCCGCGCGGCCTGGACACCGGCGCCCCCGTCGTCGTACGCGACCTGCGCGGCCTGACCTGGCGGGACGGCGTGCTCGGTCTCGGCGGGGCGGAGCTGCTGCGCTCCTGACCCCGGTCCTGACCCGGTGCCTCAGTGCGGGCCCGTCGCCGCGAACTCCGTGCCGCACGGGCCCGCGCCCTCGCTCTCCCGCAGCGGCACGGGATCGCCGCTCATCGACAGCGTGCGGTAGAAGCGGCCGATGCGCTGCGTGGAGCGGCCCACATAGTGACCGATGTACGAGCGGCGGAAGCGGTCGGCACTGCGGTTGGGCTGGGAGCCGTGCACCAGGCTGCCGTTGAAGAAGAGGACGTCGCCCGGCTCCATGTCGACCGGTACGGCGGCCAGGCCGGGCGGCGGCGGCACGTACTCACGGGCGAACGACAGCCCCTCGTCGGCCTGTTCGGGGCAGAACACGTCCATGCGGTGGGTGCCCGGGACCACCTCCAGGCCGCCGTTCTCCCGGTCGATCACATCGCAGGCGATCCAGGCGGCGACACAGGTGCCGGGCTCCACCCGCAGATAGAAGTTGTCCTGGTGCAGGGCCTGGCCACGGGCGCCCGGCGGCTTGAAGTAGAACATGCTCTGCGCGGCCAGCACCTCTTCGCCCAACAGGAGTTCGAGGATGCCCCGCAGCCGGGGTTCGAGCAGATATCGCAGGGCAAGGTCGTTGATGCGGTGCGGATGCATGACCCGGGGGTAGCGGTGCAGCGGGTCGGCGGCCCCCGCGGTCTCGGCCGCCCGGGGTTCGAAGTGCCCAGGGACCGGTCCGGCGGCGTGCAGCGCGGTGAACTCGGCACACAGCGCGTCGATCTCGGCCCGGCCGAACAGCCCGCGCGCCACCGTGAAGCCGTCCTCCTCGAACCGCCGTACGGCGTCCTTGTTCGCGTCCGCGTCCGTGTTCCTGTCCGTGACTGTCATACGACCATCCCTTCCCACCCTTGCCCGATATGCCTCAAGCTAAGCCGGAGCGCGATTGGGGAGGATGCCTGTGCATGCTGACGAGTTGCCCGAGACCGCTGCCCCGTCCCCGCCGCCGGGCCTGGTCACCGTCGGCCGCTTCGACCAACGTCCCGGCTACCGCGTCACCCGGCCGCGCGGTGCCGACAGCTGGCTCTTCACCTGGACCACGGGCGGTGCGGGGCGGCTGAGCCAGGGCGCCGCGCAGACCCGGGCGGGCGCCGGGGACCTGGTGGTCCTCGGCCCCGGTGTCCCGCACCGCTACGCCGTCGCGCCGGGCGCCCGGCACTGGGCGTTCTGGTGGGTCCACTGCCAGGCCAGACCCTCCTGGACGGGCTGGCTGCGGCCGTACGCCCGCGGTGATCGGCTGTACGCCGTCGCGTCGGTGCCGGGCGGTGTCCGGGAGCGTCTGGAGTCGTCGTTCCGGCGCATGCTGGCGGACGCCCGCTGGACGGGGGAGGGGGCCCCGCCCGAGGTGGGACCCGCGGACGACGGGAGCGTCCCGGACAGTCAGGTAGCCGTGGCCCATGGAGCCGCGGCTCGCGAACTGACCCTCTGCTCCCTGGAGTCGATCGTCCTGCTCGCCACTGCCACCGCCACCGCTCACGCGGCACCCGACCGGTCGGGCATCGACCCGCGCATCCGACAGGCCGAGGCGCTCATCGCCGCCGATCCGGGGGCGCCGCACTCCGTGGAGTCGCTGGCCGCGGGAGTCTCGCTCTCGGCATCCCGTTTTGCGCACCTGTTCACCCAGCAACTCGGCCACTCCCCGATGCGGGCACTGCTCGCCGCCCGGCTCCTGCACGCGGCCCGGCTGCTGGAAGCCACCGGCCTGCCGGTGGAGCGGGTGGCGGCGGCCTCCGGCTTCGCCAGCCCGTTCCACTTCAACCGGGTCTTCCGGCAACGCTACGGAGCCCCGCCCGGGGTGTACCGGGCGGGGCTCCGACGCTGACGCGGACCGGCTGACAGCTACTTGCGGAGCAGCAGCATCACGCCCGCGACCACTACGGCCAGTACCACCGCGGCCACGCCGTACGCGAGCTTGTGGTTTTACCGCTCGGCGGCGTAGGCGGCCAGCCAGGCCAGCGGGGCGTTCCAGTTGATGGTCACCTCGTTGGTGGAGTACGAGCCGATGTCGTCGATGTAGCAGGCCGCGGGCGCGCAGCCGGCCAGGTGCTCCAGCGCGACCGGGTCCTGCAGACCGCTGTTGGGGCCGCCCGCGAGGGAGCCCGCCGGCGGGTTCGGCAGCGAGGGCTCGTACTGGTTGGCCCAGAAACGGTGGTGCTGGTTGCGGGCGTACGTGTCGCCGTAGCCGGTGACGTAGGAGAGGTCGAGGGTGTTGCGGCCCAGCAGGTAGTCCATCGACTCCAGCACCCCGGCGCGGTACCGCTGCTGGCCGGTCAGCGCGTGGGCGGTGGCCATCACGATCGCGTTGTTGGTGACCTGGCTGTTGGAGCCCCAGACGTATCCGTTGACGGGGATGGGGACCGCGTAGCCCTGACCGGCCATCGTCGACAGGTGGCCGTCGGCCGCGGTCTTCACCGAGGCGCGCAACCGCGCGATGTCGGACGCGGGCAGCCCGTTGCGTACGGTCGCCAGGGTGAGCCTGCCGAGCGCCGCGGTCTCGGCCCAGTTGAAGCCCGTCGGCGTGAACGCGTCGGCCGAGGTGTGCCAGGGAGAGGAGGTGACCGCGTCCCGGTAGACGCGCTCCCCGGTCGCCGCGTACAGCTCGGCGGCGGCCCAGTAGAAGTCGTCCGTGACCTGCGTGTCACCGTAGGGGCCGCCACCCGTGCTGTCCGAATCCGGTGCGTACAGCGCGGGGTTTGCCTTCGCGGCGGTCCAGGCCGTGCGGGCGACCGACAGGCACCGGTTCGCGTACGCGGAGTCGTACGGCCTGAAGACGCGGGCGCACTGCGCGGCGGTGGCGGCGAGGTTGAGCGTGGCCGCGGTGGACGGGCGGTGCAGCTCGCGCGGCTGGGCGTCCTCGTGGGGGAGGGTCGGGATCCCCGTCCAGGCGGCGTCGTGGATCTTGTGGAAGGCCATACCGGCGTACTGCTTGCCGGCCGGCACCTGCATCCGCATCAGGAAGTCGAGCTCCCAGCGCGCCTCGTCCAGTACGTCGGGCACCTTGTTGCCGCGCTCGGGAATCCGCAGGGTCGAGTCGCCGAGCGCGGACGCGGTGCCGGCCCGCTTGGCGCGCGCGAAGGAGTCGACGAGCAGCCAGGTGGAGATCCCGCCGTTGACGACGTACTTGCCGTGGTCGCCCGCGTCGTACCAGCCTCCCCTGACGTCCTGGGTGTAGTCGCACACCCCGGCCTGACACGGAACCTCGGTGTCGCCCTGGTTCGGCGCGACCCCGATGTGACCGGCGGGCCGGGCGTAGGCGGGGCCCACCAGCGAGGCCTCGATCGGTGTGCCGCTGCGCTGGTGGTAGAAGAACGCCATCGAGTCGGAGCGCAGGCTGTCGTAGAGGTCCGCGCGGATGTCGAAGGGGGCGCTGCTCTGCCCGTCGACCACCAGGACGTACTGCGAGCCCGCCTTCCGGTACTTGGAGAAGTCCGCCACATGGGTCGCGTCGCCCGAGGCCGCGTCCGTACCGCGGACGGCGGTCCGGCCGGCGGCGATGGTGGCGCCGGACGCGTCGCGCAACTGCCAGGTCAGCGGCTGGGCGGCCGAGGTGACCACCGTGGCGCGCTTGGGGCCGTCCGGCAGATAGCCGGCCTGGTTGACTCTCACGGGCGTCGTCGTCGTGGGGGCCGCGTCCGCGGCGGACGGGGCTCCGGCCGCCCCGGGGGCCAGGGCCAGTCCGCCGGCGAGCAGGGCCGCCGCCAGCAGGGCGGCCGTCGTGCGTCTTCTTGCCCCGCTGCGAGCAGAGCGGCGGGGCGCGTGCGGGAACGTGAGCATGGAGCGTCTCCCGGTGCCTGGAATGGGGTTCATGGATGCTGTTCCGTAACGGACGGCAGGATCGTGGGAGCGCTCCCAAATACCGAGCATTCCATGGGCATGTCACACCGTCAATGCTCCGCGCACGACCTGGCCGAGGTGCGTCGGGTGGGCGCGTCAGCTCCCGTACGTGTGGAGCGAGACCCACAGAGCCGCCACGGCCGGGATCAGTGCGGCGGGCACGGTGAGCAGGCCGAGCCTGGTGAACTCCCAGAGATCGACCTCGTGTTGGTGCCGGCGCACGATCCGCCGCCACAGAAGGGTGGCCAGGGAACCGGCGTAGGTGAGGTTGGGGCCGATGTTCACCCCGAGCAGTACGGCGAGGACGGGGCCCGGGCCGCTGGCCGCGGCCAGCGGGAGCAGGACCAGGACCGCCGGCAGGTTGTTGATGAGGTTCGCCAGGACGGCGGCGAGGATCGCGATGCCGAGCAGCGCGGACAGGCTCGCCGAGTCGGGTACCAGGTGGCCGAGGGCGTCCGCGAGGCCGTTGTCGACCACGGCACGCACCACGATCCCCAGAGCCAGCACGAAGGCGAGGAAGGACACCGAGGTGGCCCGTACGACGGCGAGCGGTGTGGTGCGCCCGCGGATCAGTGCGCGGCCGGAAAGGGTCAGCGCGCCGGCCAGTGCCGCCCAGGCGGGCTCGATGCCCAGCGCGGACGCCACGACGAAGCCCGCGAGCGTGCAGGCGACGGTGACCAGTGCGAACACCGGCACTTCGGCCGGTGCGGCTGATGTAGCCGGTGCGGCGGGTTCGGCGTACCGGACGGGCTCGGCGGCGGACGGCTTCGGGTCGTCGCCCGCCAGGTCGGCGGCGAAGAAGCGCCGGAAGACCAGGTACTCGGCGCCGATGGCGACGACCCAGGCGGGCCCCATCAGTGCGGCGAACCGGGCGAAGCTCAGACCGCCGGCCGTGAACGCGAGCAGATTGGTGAGGTTCGAGACGGGCAGCAGCAGCGACGCCGTGTTCGACAGATGGGCGCAGGCGTACGCGTGCGGCTTCGGCCGGACGCCCAGCCGTGCCACGGTGGCGAACACGACTGGGGTGAGCAGGACGACGGTGGCGTCCAGGCTCAGTACGGCCGTGACGGCCGACGCGAGAAGGAAGTTGGCGGCCAGCAGCCGCTTGGGCCGTCCTTTCGACGTACGGGCCAGCCAGGCTCCGCACGCCTGGAAGAGCCCCTCGTCGTCGCAGAGCTTGGCGAGCACGAGCACCGCGGCGAGGAAGCCCACGACCGGTCCGAGCAACTCGGCCTCGGCGCGCGCGTGGTCGAGCGGGATGGCGCCGGTCGCCATCACCACGCCCGCGGCCGGAACCGCCACGGCGGCCTCCGGCAGACCGAACGGGCGGATCACGGCGCAGGTCAGAAGCGCCGCGAGCAGAACGGCGGAAAGGGCTGTCGCAAGTACGGAACTCAAGAGTCCGGTTCTCCATGAAGTGATTATCGGTGTCATTCAATGGAATCAGAGCGCCCGTCGCGAAGGTGAAGGGGGGTCCTGGGTGCGCCGCTGCCGAGCCCTTCCGGTTCACTGCTGGGTTGCATATTCCAACGAAATTCGGGGCCCCGTCGGGATCACCACTGATGTCAAATCGGTACTTACTCCAGGTAACTTGGTGGCACGGCATTCCGAATCGCTTGTCGCGCGCTTTGGCTGACGCTTTGTCAACAAGATAGAGGGCCCTTGGGAAATGGGGGTTGAGAGCGTTCTCTTGTTCCGGAGCGGTGTGTTGTGCAAAGGTGCACTTGTCAGCGTGCAGAGAAATTCCGTACCCCTTGGTATGGACTATTTCTGCAGGGCTTTGGAGGAAAGTGCACGTGAGCGACGTCACCCCGTCGAATTCCCCAGTAACCGGCAGCCTGTTCGAAGCGACGGACGAACGGCTCACGGCGGACCTGAAGAAGGGGCCGGGCAAACGGCCGGCCCACTATCCGGCCGGGGAACTGTTGGCCCGGCACTGGGTGGCGGTCTTCTCGTACGCGAGGCTGTGCACGAACGGTGCGCAGTACGCCGGAATGCTGACCACCGCCGCATTCACCCGGCTCTTCGGGGAATCCGTTCGGCAGGCCGGACCGAAGGCGGCATGGCGGCCGCAGTTGCTGGTCACCGTGCGCCGCATCGCGGGCGAATGGGACGCGGACAAACGACGGGAACTGCTGCACCCCGAGCTGCAGTCCGGACCGGACGACGGGGGCCGGGCCGCGGCGCGGCTTCTCCCGCCGGAGAACCGGCGGCTGGTGGCCCGGGCGTTCCAGCGGTTGCCGGAGCCCACGCGCTGCATTCTGTGGCACGCCGAAGTCGAGGCCGAAGACCTCGCGATACCCGCCGGCCTGCTCGGTCTCGCCGTCGAGGACGCCCCCGTGGAACTGGAGCGGGCACGGCAACTCCTGCGCCAGAACTGCCTGGAGATCCATCGCGAAGTCGCCCCCGACGAGGAGTGCCGCCGTTACAGCCGGCTGCTGGACGTGTCGCTCCGGCGCGTCGGCGGCACCGTCGACCCCGATCTGCGGCAGCACGTGGCCGACTGCGCGCACTGCCAGGGCACGGCCGACCAGCTGAACCAGTCCGTCGGCAGGCTGGCCGTCCTGTTGGCCGAGGGCGTGCTCGGGTGGGCGGCACAGCCCTACCTCGAATCCCGGCCCGGCCGCCGGACCGGAATCCAGGAGACGCAGGCGGGCCCGGTCGTGACCACCGACCCCGGTACCGATCCTCACCAGGCCCCTGAACTTCATCCGGGTACCGGCCCCTACCCGGGCACGGGACTTCACCCGGACCACGGTCCTTACGCGGGCACCGGCTCCCGCCCGGGCATGGGGCCCCACCCGGACATGAGGACTCACGGGGCCACCGGCGCGTACCCGGGCGTCGGCTCCCGCCAGGGCACCGGCCGGTACCCGGCGGCCGACCCGAACCCGGTCACCGGCCTCTCTCCGGCCGCCGGCCCGCACCCGACTGCGGCCCCGCCCCGGGGTACCGGTCCTCGCCACGCGGTGCGGCTGCCGCCGCACGCCGACGCCCGCGCCGCCGGGGTGGGGCGGCGCTCCCCGCGCCGCCGACGGAATCTGGCCCTGGCCGTGCTCGCCGTGAGCGGTTCCGTCCTGGTGCCGCTCGGTCTGTGGTCCAGCGGCGGGGACGACGATCGGCGCCCCTCTTCCGCGGACAGCGGGACGTCCGCCGAGGACCCCGGCCTGCCGTCGAGGGTCGACACGGGCGACTCGCAGCCCGCCGCGCTGAGCGGCCGCCTCCGCAATGTCGCGAGCGGTGACTGTGTCGGCATCGCCGAAGGCAAGGCGGCCGAGGGCTCGGAGGCCGTCCTCGCCACCTGCACCTCCTCGCAGCGCCAGCAGTGGTCGTACGAGAGCGACGGCCTGCTGAGAAGCGTGGCCGATTCGGACCTGTGCCTCGACTCCCGGCTCGCCTACTCGGTCCGCCTGGGTCCGTGCGAGGTCGAGAAGGATCAGGACGACGAGGATCAGGCCAAGAAGGATCAGGACAAGAAGGATCAGGCGGGCGTCCACTACGACTTCACCGACGAGGGGAATCTGGTGCCCTTCGGGAAGTCTGACCTCGCGCTTGCGCCCGTCTCGGGTGACGAGGAGACGGGTCTCGTCCTCAAGGCACGTGACGACAGCCCGGCCCAGCGCTGGGAGTTCGACACCTCGGTCGACTCGCTCCAGATGGAGTGGATCACGTCGTACACCAACGGCGACAGAACCGAGCCCGTCCGAAGCGCCCGGCCCGAGCCCACCCGCGCCCCGTCGCCCGAACCGAAGCCCACGCCTTCCGAGGCGTCCCCGACTCCCCGGCCCACGACCCCCACCCCCACGCCCAGTTGGGCGTGCTACGGCTACTACTGCTGGCCCGCCGGGTCCGATGGCGGCGGTGGATACGGCGGCGGATATGGCGGCGGTGGATACGGAGGAGGGTATGGCGGCGGAGGGTACGGGGGAGGGTACGGCGGCCGCTGACGGGCGTCACTCCTCGCCCAGCGTCAGCTCCGCCCAGATCGTCTTGCCCTCGGTGGTGTGGCGGCTGCCCCAGCGCTGAGTGAGCTGGGCGACCAGCAGCAGGCCGCGGCCGCCCTCGTCGAAGATCTTGGCGCGGCGCAGGTGCGGGGCGGTGTGGCTGGAGTCGGAGACCTCGACGATCAGTGTGGTGTCGTCGTGGATGAGCCGCAGCCGGATGGGGCGTTCGCCGTAGCGGATGGCGTTGGTGACGAGTTCGCTGACCACGAGTTCGGTGGTGAACGCCGCCTCGGTGAGCTGCCAGGTGTCCAGCTGCCGGACGACCTGCTTGCGTATCGGGGCGACGAGAGAGGGATCGGCGGGGATGTCCCAGGTCGCCACCTGGGAGGTCGGCAGCCCTTTCGTACGGGCGAGCAGCAGGGCCACGTCGTCGGACGCGCCGGTCGGCGGGAGCAGCGACTGAAGGATGTCGTGGCAGGTCTCGTCGAGGGAACCGCCGGCTCGCGCCAGCGCCTGGCGCAGCAGCCGGTGGCTGTCGTCGAGGTCCCGCTCGCGGCTCTCGATCAGGCCGTCGGTGTAGAGGGCGAGCACGGTGCCCTCGCGGAGTGTGAGTTCGGTCGACTCGAACGGCAGCCCGCCCAGGCCCAGCGGAGGACCGGGCGATACGTCGATCTCCCGGGGCGGGCCGTCCGGCGGGAGCATCATCGGTGGCGGATGGCCGGCCCGGGCGAGAACGCACCGGCGGGTGACCGGGTCGTACACCGCGTACAGGCAGGTGGCGCCGACCTCGCCGGTGGTTCCTTCACCGCCCGCCTCCTCGGAGAGGCGCACGACCAGGTCGTCGAGGTGGGTCAGCAGTTCGTCCGGGGCCAGGTCGATGTCGGCGAGGGTGCGCACGGCGGTCCGCAGCCGTCCCATGGTGGCCGATGCCTGCACTCCGTGGCCGACGACGTCACCGACGACCATGGCGACCCGCATCCCGGACAGCGGGATCACGTCGAACCAGTCGCCGCCGACACCGGCCCGCGCCGCCGGGAGATAGCGCGAGGCCGCCTCGACGGCGGCCGTGCGCGGCAGGGTCCGGGGCAGCAGGCTGCGCTGCAGGGCGATCGCGGTCTCGCGCTCGCGGGAGAAGCGGCGGGCGTTGTCGATGCAGACGGCCGCCCTGGCCGTGACCTCCTCGGCGAGCAGGACGTCGTCGGAGGTGAAGGGTTCGGGGCGCCGGAACCGGGTGAAGACGGCGACGCCCAGCGTCGCGCCCCGGGCCCGGACGGGCACGGACATCGTCGTGTGGATGCCGTACTCCCTGACGCGCTCGCCGCGCACCGGGTCCCAGGCGAGCCACTCCGAGAGCGTGGTCGCGGGATCCGTGGCCACGATGGGCCGGCCGGCCAGCAAGGAGTCGGCCTGCGGCGAGGAGGCGGGGTAGACGTCGACCTGACCCAGCTTGACCACCGCCTCGGGATTGCCGGCGTTCACCGACCGGTGGGCGGCGCGGCGCAGGCTCACGGGGGCGGACAGCGGCCCTGAGTACGGTTCGCCGCCGTGGTCCAGCGGGTCCATGAGATCGACGCTCACGAAGTCGGCCAGCGCGGGCACGCACACGTCGGCCAGCTCCTGAGCCGTACGGGTGACATCCAGGGTGGTGCCGATGCGGATGCTCGCCTCGTTGACGAGCTGGAGGCGCTGTCTGGCCTGGTACTGCTTGGTGAGGTCGTGGGCGGTCATACAGACGCCGCGCACCTTCCCCTCGGCGTCCCTGATCGGCGCGATCCGCGCCAGCCAGGCCTGCGCCCGGTCGTCACTGCCCGCCCGCCCGTACGTCTCCACGTCCTCCCGCCGACCGGAAAGGAGCACCCGGAGCAAGTGCTTCTCCAGCTCCGCGCTCTGGGGTCTGCCGCCGATCTCGGGGACCCGCAGCCCGCGGATGCGCTCCTGCGGGAGGCTGACCTCGTCGGCCATCACCGCGTTGATCCGGTGCAGTCTCAGCCGCTCGTCGTAGACGGCCGTGGCGCAGGGCGACTGTTCCAGGAGCGCGGTGTTCAGGGGATCGTCCGGCGCCCGCCGGTCCTCGCTCTCCAGCGCGGAGACGACGAGCCAGTCGCTGCGGTCGCCGAGCTCGGGTCGCCGCCGGTGCGCGAGCAGCCACACATCGAGGGTCCGGCCGTCCCGGTGAAGCAGTGCCAGACCGCCGCTCCAGCGATTGTCGGCCGACGAGGGCCGTACGAACTCGGCGTCCGGCGCCAGCAGGTCGGCCGCGGGGCGGCCCACGACGTCGGCCGACGCATGGCCGAGCAGACGCCGGGCGCCTTCGCTCCACTCGACGAGAACGCCGTCGCCGTCGATGACGGCCCGTGCCGTGGCGGTCTCGTCGAACGGATAGCCCGGGCCGTCGCCCGCTGTTTCGTTGTGGCTCGCCATCGACGCCACTCCATTTGCGCACACTCACCGTGACAGGTGCGTCACTTGGGTTCCAGCGTAGTGCGTCGAGGTCCTCCGCACATGGCACACCGGCCCGGCACACGGACACCGGCCGCGTTCCCGGGTCCCACCGCCACCGTGGGATTCAAGCCGTTGTGACGCGAGGGACGGAAAGCGCTTACCGGAGTCTTGACGCTCATGTGTGTCACACCGTCAGAATCTGTTAGTTCCTGGACAGTTGTGAGCGAACGTGGGCTCTTGACGAGAAGGAAGACCGCCATGACGGTGACTCGCAGGTCGGTACTGATCGCAGGCACAGCGGCTCCGGTGGTCCTCACGGGCACCTCCGGCGCAGGGGCCGCCGAACAGGCCGCGCCCCGGGCCCGCGCCGCCACCGGAGGGCGGACCGTACCGCTGCGCGACGGCTGGCGCTTCGCGCTCGTCAACCCGTCCGGCATCACCGACCCCACCGGCGCGTACGCCCGGGCCGCGGAGCCCGACTACGACGACTCGAAGTGGCGTCGGATCGCCGTGCCGCACGACTGGAGCATCGAACTCACCCCCACCACCGAGCACAGCACCACCAGCGGCACCGGCTTCCTCCCCGGCGGCCTCGGCTGGTACCGCCTCGCCTTCACCCTGCCGCGTGCCTACGAGGGGAAGCGGATCTCGGTCGAGTTCGACGGCGTCTACATGGACTCGTACGTCTACTGCAACGGCAAGCTCGTCGGCCAACACCCCTACGGCTACACGGGGTTCGCCCTCGACCTCACCGACGAGCTGCACACGGACGGCACCACCCCCAATGTCATCGCCGTCAAGATCCAGAACCAACTCCCCAGCAGCCGCTGGTACTCGGGCAGCGGGATCTACCGCGAAGCCCGCCTGGTTGTCACCGAGCCGGTGCACGTCGAGCGGTGGGGGACGGATGTGACGACCCCGGAGATCGGCAGGGACAGCGCGCTCGTACGGGTGCGGACGAGCGTCGTGAACGCGTCGGGCACCGCGAGACAGGTCGAGGTCAGATCCGCGGTCGTCGACCCCGAGGGTCGTACGGTGGCCCGGGAGACGACCACGATCGAGGTCGGGGACACGGGCACCGAGACCCACCAACTGGCCGTGAGAAAACCGAAGGTGTGGTCCTTCGACACCCCGCACCGGTACACCCTGCTGACCGAACTCCGCGTCGGCGGCCGGACCGCCGACACCTACCGCACCCCCTTCGGTATCCGGCACGTCGTGCTCGACCCCGACGACGGAATGACCCTCAACGGCGTCCCCGTCAAACTCCGCGGCGTCAACCTCCACCACGACCTCGGCGCGCTCGGCGCCGCCGTGAGCGCGGACGCCGTGGAGCGGCAGTTGGTCATCATGCGGAGCATGGGCGTCAACGCCCTGCGCACCGCGCACAATCCGCCCGCACCCGAGGTCATCGAGGCCTGCGAGCGGCTCGGCATCGTGATGATCGTGGAGGCCTTCGACTGCTGGCGGCGCGGCAAGAACAGGTACGACTACGGCCGCTTCTTCGACGAGTGGTCCGACCGGGACATCGGGGAGATGGTGCTGGCTGCCCGCAACTCGCCGGCCGTCATCATGTGGTCCATCGGCAACGAGATCCCCGACTCGACCTCGACCGCCGGTCTCGCCATGGCCGACCGGCTCATCGACGACGTACGACGACTCGACCCGGCCCGGCCGATCGTGATCGGCTCCGACAAGTACCGCAGCCTGCCGGCCGTCGGCTCGGCGGCCGACCTGATGCTCGCCAAGATCGACGGGCTCGGCCTCAACTACAACACCGCCGCCTCGGTCGACGCCCTGCACGCCCGCTATCCGCACCTCTTCCTCTTTGAGTCGGAGTCCTCGTCCGAGACCTCCACCCGGGGGACGTACCAGGAGCCGGAGCACCTCAACACGGGTGAGAACTACACGCCGGGCAGGCGCGCGACGTCCTCGTACGACAACAACCTCGCCTCCTGGACGATGAGCGGCGAATACGGGCTGAAGAAGGACCGGGACCGGAAGTGGTTCACCGGCGAGTTCCTGTGGTCGGGGATCGACTACATCGGGGAGCCGACGCCCTACGACGTGTTCCCTGTGAAGGCGTCCTTCTTCGGTGCGGTGGACACGGCCGGCTTCCCCAAGGACATGTACCACCTCTTCAAGAGCCAGTGGACCGACCAACCCATGGTCCACCTGCTCCCTATGGACTGGACCGACCACCGGCCGGGCGACACCGTGGAGGTCTGGGCCTACTCCAACGTGGAGACGGTCGAGCTCTACCTCAACGGAAAGTCGCTGGGCACAAGGAAGTTCGACGAGAAGAAGACCACCGACGGACGTGCCTATCTGGAGACCACCGAGGCGACCGGGGACGACAAGACCGTCACCGGCGGTCCCTGGCCCGGCAGTTACACCAGTCCGAACGGCAGCGCGGGCAAGCTGCACCTCACCTGGAAGGTGCCGTTCGCGCCTGGCGAGCTGAAGGCGGTGGCCCGGCGTGACGGCAGGACCGTGGCCACGGATGTCCTGCGCACCGCCGGGAAGCCGCACGCGCTGCGCCTCACGGCCGACCGCAAGTCCCTTGCGGCCGACGGCCGTTCCCTGTGCTTCGTGACCGCGGAGGTGGTCGACGCCCGTGGCGTGATCGTGCCCGGCGCCGACCACTCCATCGCCTTCGAGGCCGACGGCGGATCACTCGCCGGGCTCGACAACGGCCGTGAGGAGAGCGCCGAGCGCTACCAGGCGAGCACCCGAACGGCCTTCCACGGAAAGGCCCTCGCGATCGTCCGCTCCGGCACCGGGGCCGGCAGGCTCACGGTCCGGGCGCGCTCGGCGGGACTGCGGACGGCGACCGTGACCGTACGCACCACCGTCGCGCGCTCGAAAGTCGTGACCCCAGCGGCCGACTTTGCTCCCGACCCGGGTCCGGGTGCCCCGAACTACCCGCTGGCCGAAGCCAGTTACTCGGGCCGCCCGGACACGCTGCCCGCCGCGATGGTCGACGGCGACCCGGCCACCGGCTGGTCCAACGCCTTCTACAAGGCGGCCACACCGCTGCTCCCCGCCTTCAACGGCGCACGCGAGGAGGACTGGGTGTCCGTCGAGTGGGCCCGTGCCCGCGCCTTCGACCGGGTCGAGGTCTCCTTCACCGTGGACGCGACGACACACGCCCTGCCCGCCACGGTCGAGGTCGCGTACTGGGACGGCCACCGCTACCGGCCCGTGAAGGGCGCCGAGACCGACTGGGCCACCGCGTCCGACGCACCGACGGTGATCACCTTCGACGCCGTACGCGGCAGTCGGCTCCGGCTCACCATGACGAGCCGCTACCCGGACGAGGCCCGGGGCGCCCTGCGGATCAGCCGTCTGGAGGTCCCGGCTCGCTGACCCGGTGGGCTTCCTGGTGTGCCTCGTACTCCTCGGCCGTCGGCTTGGCCACCTGCGTCCCGTCGCCGTACAGCCCGCGGGACAGCAGGACCCGCAGGCGCCGGGCCCGGCCGTCCGGGCCCGGCACGCCGTTCGCGTCCCGCGCCGGGCCGAGTTCGAGCGGCCGCGGCTGCTCGTGCCGGGTGAGGGTGTGCAGCTCGGCGGCGGAGAGCGGCTTGTGCACCTCGACGAACTCACCGTGCGGCAGGCGCTTGATGACGCCGGTCTCGCGGCCGTGCAACACCAGCTCGCGGTCCCGGCGTTGGAGACCGAGGCAGATGCGCCGGGTCGCGACGAAGACGAGGACCGGGACGACGAAGACGGCGATCCGGACCGCCCAGGTGACCGTGTTGATCGACAGATGGAAGCGGGTGGCCACGATGTCGTTGCCGCCGCCCGCGAGCAGGATGAGGTAGACGCTGATCCATGCGGTGCCGATGGACGTGCGGATCGGCCGGTTGCGCGGCCGGTCCAGCAGATGGTGCTCGCGCTTGTCGCCGGTGATCCACGATTCCAGGAACGGATAGACGCCGATGAAGAGCAGGAGGAGCGGGAAGACCACGATCGGGATCAGCACGCCGAGGACCAGGGTGTGACCGGCGACGTTGATCTCCCAGCCCGGCATGATGCGTACCAGGCCCTCCGCGAAGCCCAGATACCAGTCAGGTTGGGCTCCCGTGGACACCTGGTCGGCGCGATAAGGGCCGTACGCCCAGACCGGGTTGATCGTCGCGATCGCCGAGATGAGCGCGATCACTCCGAAGACGAGGAAGAAGAAACCGCCCGCCTTGGCCATGTAGACCGGCATGAACGGCGCGCCCACGACGTTCCGTTCGGTCTTCCCCGGCCCGGGGAACTGTGTGTGCTTGTGGTAGAAGACCAGGATCAGATGGGCGACCAGCAGGGCCGCCATGATCCCGGGAATCACCAGGATGTGCAGGGAGTAGAAGCGGGCGATGATGTCGTGCCCGGGGAACTCGCCGCCGAAGATGAAAAACGACAGATACGTCCCGATGACCGGCACCGACAGGATCGCCCCGTCCACGAACCGCATCCCGGTGCCGGACAGCAGATCGTCCGGCAGCGAGTAGCCGAAGAGCCCCTCGAACAGGCCGAGGAACAGCAGCGTCCAGCCGAACAGCCAGTTGACCTCACGGGGCTTGCGGAACGAGCCCGTGAAGAAGTGCCGCATCATGTGCATGAGCATCCCGGCGATGAAGATCAACGCCGCCCAGTGGTGCATCTGCCGGATCAGCAGGCCGCCCCGCACGTCGAAGCTGATGTCCAGCGTCGAGGCATACGCCTCCGACATCCGCACGCCGTTCAGTGGGACATAACTGCCGTTGTACATCACCTCGTTCATCGAGGGATGGAAGAACAGCGTCAGATAGACGCCGGTCAGGATCAGTACGACGAAGCTCCAGAGGCAGATCTCCCCGAGCAGGAACGACCAGTGGTCCGGGAAGACCTTGCGCAGATACCGCCTGCCCAGGGTGTGGGTGCCGAGCCGGCCGTCGAACCAGTCGGCCACGCGCTGCCCGGACGACGCCTCCTGGTCCGTACGCCGCCCGGCGGGCGCCTCGGCGGCAGGTCGTTCGGTGGCCGTCATGCGGCTCCCTCCTCGTTCTCGGTCTTGCCGGTCCCGCCCTTGTGCAGGTGCGTGAGCTTGTCGGGGTTGGACACGATGTAGACGCCGGATACCCGGTCGCCCTCCGGGGTGAGGTCCATGACCATGACGGCGTACGGCGCCCCGCCCTCGAAGATCACCGCGGAGTCGTCGCCGTTGACCCGGCGGTAGCGGATGTCGAGGTGTGTCTCGCGGCGCGTCGCGAAACCGGCCAGCATGCGGGCCACCTTGTCCCGGCCGTGCACCGGCCGCAGCCCCGCCGCACGGCGGTTGCCGCCGCCGTCGGTCCACACCGTCACGTCCGGCGCGAGGATCTCCATCAGCGCGCCGATGTCCCCGCCGAGCGCGGCCGCCACGAACCGTTCCGTCGCCTCCCTCCGCACCCGTGGATGGGCCTCGTACAGCGGGCGCCGGGCGTGCACGTGCCCGCGGGCCCGATGCGCGAGCTGGCGTACCGCCGCGGGGCTGCGGCCGATGACCTCCGCGATCTCCGTGTGGGCGTAGCCGAACACCTCGTTGAGGACGAACACCGCCCGTTCCAGCGGCGTGAGGGACTCCAGGACCACGAGCATCGCCAGTGAGACCGACTCCGCGCGCAGGGTGTGGCCTGCGGAGTCGTCGGGGCCGGGCTCGTCGAGCAGGGGATCCGGGAGCCACGCACCCACGTACGTCTCGCGGCGGCGGGTCAGGGCGGCGCGCCGCCCGAGCGCGTGGTTCACCGCGATGCGGACCAGATAGGCGCGCGGGTTGTCGATCCCGTCGATCCCGTCGAGAGGGGAACGACGGGCGCGGCCCGACCACGACACCCAGGTGTCCTGGAGCACGTCCTCGGTGTCGGCGACGCTCCCGAGGATGTTGTAGACGATCGCGAACAGCAGCTCGCGGTGGTCGACGAACACCTGTGTAGCGGTGTCGGCCCCGGACGCCGTGCTTTCGGACATTGCCTGCCTCCCGTGTGGTGCGCTCACCACTGCGAGGCCCGAAGGGGGTCCGAATGTGACATCCTGGCGGCGAAATGTGACGTACGTCTCACGCGAAGATCCCGGCGTCACGCCGTGGCGACCCCGGGACCGGGGCGGCGGCCGTTCGGGCGGGTACCGACTCGATGGGATCCGCGCTCTCAGGTACCGCCGGGCAGGGCATCTGACCTGCAAGTATTTACGAGTAAGTACCTGAGCGGTACCGTGAGGGTATGCCAGCTCTCAACGTGGAATTCAGCGAGCGCGAGCTCGAGGATCTGCGGCAGATCGCCAAGGAGCGCGGTACGTCGATGAAGGCCCTGGTTCGTGAGGCGGCCGCGGCCGACATCGTGCGGCACCGAGCACTGCAGGAAGGCGCGGACGTCTTCCGCCGGTTCTTCGCGGCGCACGCGGACGAGTTCGCCGCGGCCTTTCCGGAGGACGAACCCACCAAGGGCGAGGGGCGGGCCGCCTGACCCATGGCCTCCGTCATCCATATCGACGTGCCCTGGCTGCTCCAGCGGCACGAAGAGGTCCTGCCCGACCAGCCGACCGTCAACGACTTCTCCGTGCTCGTCGCGGCCGTGGCCCGGCACCGGGTGGATCCGCCCCGGCTCGGCGTGGACTCGGACCCGGCATGGCGCGCCGCGGCGCTGCTGCACACGCTGGCGCTGCTGAAGCCGCTTCCCTCCGCCAACGCCCGCTTCGCCTGCGCGACGGCGGTCTCGTACATGTTCGTGAGCGGTGTCGGAATCGACCCTCCGTATGGCGCCCTCGTCGACCTCGCCCGCGATCTGATGTCCGGAAAGGCGGACGTCTTCGCGGCGGCCGACCGGCTGCGTTCCTGGCAGATCTGAGCCACGCCGCGACTCGCCGCGGGGCCGATCCGTCGCCGTCGCGGTCCGAACGCGTGGTCGCGGTCCAAAAACACGCGCGGGTCCACCGGCGCCGCCGCGCGGGCCGACCCGCCCTCGGGGCCGCCGACCGAGGGCGGGAGGATCGGGGTCGGCGGCCGGTTTCGCGCGGGAGAGCCGCCGTCCGGCGCGGGGCCTTCGAGGAGGGCCGGTACCAGTGCACTGCGGAGTTCCGTGCGCCGGGAGCGTGCGAGGGGCACCGGCGTGTGCACGCGGTTCACACGGGGCGCATGACATTTCGAAAGCCGGTGCGACCTGAGCCCGTTCGCCGATGCCGGTGCTGACTTTCCTTCAGTGCGCAGATGTTGCTCAAGTCGCTCAAGTGCCTTGTTGGGTGTGAGAGTTTTGTGCAAGGGTGAACTTCCTCGCACATGGCCAAAGGCCAGGTCTGATTCGCTACTCGGGATTTCATCGCGCCGCCGGGCCCAAAAGGCTCTCGGTCGACGGTCATCGAGGGGTCGACGTCCCGGCCGTTTTACCGTGCGCCAAGCCAAAAAGGTATGCACCAACCAGGAGCTCCTTTTCGGCGGTCAGAACTCCTGTGTGCCACCTTGTGCCTTGGAAGGAAACCGCTCAGTGCACACCCCCCACCCGCCCCGTCCCTCATTTCCGCCTCGCGCCGCTCCCACTCCCACTGCCACTCCCGGGGAATCCGACGAGAGCCTCGCGGCTCTCCTGCGGGCGCAGCCGGAGGGCGAGCTCACCCACTCCGTCGCGCTGCTCCTCGCGCGGCACTGGCAGCCGACGCATGACTACGCGGTCATCTGCCTGGCTTCCTCGGCGAACGTCGCCTCGATGGTCACGGCCGCCGCCTTCCAGCAGGTCCTGGAGCGCCTCAGACGCGCCGGGTCCGCCGTCGCGCTGCGGCCCCAACTCCTGGTGGCGGTACGGGACACGGTCAAGGCATGGTCCGCGGAGGACCGCATATCCGCGGTGCTGCCCGATCTCCGGAAACCCGCCGGCGGCCGCGGTATGCGGGCGACGAAGTCCATGACGCCGGAAAATCGCAAGCTCGCCGAGCGGTCATTCGAGGCACTCCCGGGACTCGCCCAGTGCGTGCTGTGGCACACCGAGGTCGAGGGTGAGCACATATCCGTACCAGCCGGTCTGTTGGGCATGGATCCCGACATGGCGTCGGCCGCACTCGAGCAGGCGCGCGAGCAATTCCGGGAGGGCTGTGTACGGGCCCACCGTGAACTCGCGCCGAACAAGGATTGCCGCCACTACAACCGTCTGCTGGATGTTCCGATTCGGCGCGGCGGCGCCTTGCTCCCCGATGTGCAGCAACATCTGTTGGTGTGTCGTTTCTGCCGTTACGCCGCCGAGCAGCTCAGCCATTTCGAGAGCGGTCTCGGCGGTCTCGGGGGGCTGCTCGCCGAAGCGGTCCTTGGCTGGGGTGCCCGCCGCTATCTCGACTCACGGCCGGGCCGCGGCCACTCGGCGGCCCGCCCCGGCCGGTACAACGGCCGGCGCCCGGGCGGCGGCGGCCGCCCTCGGCTGCTGTCCCAGCTCTCCGCGAGACGGGGCGGCCGACACTCCTCGCCGGGCCAGCGGCACTCGAAGGCCCTCCTGACCGGAGCGGGCCTGGTCTCGGCGGCGCTGCTCGCCACCGTCCTGATCTCCACCCTGTCGTCGCAGGACGACGGTGGCGCCGACCCCTCGGCCTCGGCCGGTGCCTCCGGCAGCCTCACTCCCAGCCCGGGCGGCCAGGCCCCGCCCGCCAGGTCCTCGTCCCCGCCCGACTCGACCGGACTCCCCACGGCTCCCTTCCAGACCCGGCTGCGCAACCTCGCCGCGGATCTCTGCCTCGACATCAAGGACGGCAGGGCGAAGTCGGGTACCGGGACCAGGCTGGCGGAGTGCTCCACGGCCCGGACCCAGCAGTGGTCGTACGAGGAGGACGGACTCCTGCGCAGCGTCGCCGACCCCGAGCTGTGCCTGGACTCCCACGTGGACGCGGGGGTGGTCGTCCTCGGTCCCTGCGCCGCCCCGTCCGCCAAGCGGGGAGACGACGTCCGCTACGACCTCACCGTGCAGGGCGAGTTGCTGCCGCGCTGGCGGGAGGGGCTGGCCGTCGCCCCCTCCTCCAACGACCCGGACGCGGAGGTGGTGGCGAAGATCCGCGACAGGTCGGACGAGCAGCGCTGGCTGACCGACATCACGCCGACGGCCAGCCCCGAGTCCCTGTCGATCGCCGGAACGGGTGCGCCGTCCGGCCGGCCGGTCAGCGACCCGCCGCCCGGCGGCACGAACACCGGCACGGACACTGGCACGAACACCGGCTCGGACTCGGGCTCGGACTGCCGGGAACCGGCGTGCGACCCGAAGCCGTCGGCCGAGGAGTCCAGGACGCCTCCGGCGCCGACTCCGGCCGACTCGGGGCCCTACACGGAGCGGCGCGCCGAGAACGTCGGCGAATCCGAACCGCCGCCCGCCGTGCCGCTGCTTCTCAACGTCCCCGAGGTGATCACGGTCCTCGGTCTCTGACCGAGGACCTCACGAGACGCCGGGAAGCCCACGGGGGACACCGAGGGCCCTACGAGACGACGTCCCGCGGTGGCTTGCCCGCCAGGAACTCGGCGACGTTCTGGACGGCGGCCACCGCGATCCGGACGAGCGTCTCGCGGGTGACACCGGCGACGTGCGGCGAGAGCACGACGTTCGGAGCCTTGAGCAGGCGCAGGTCCGGCGAGGGCGGTTCGGGGTCGAAGACGTCGATGCCCGCCCCGGCCAGGGCGCCCGACCGGAGGGCGTCGGCCAGGGCGTCCTGGTCGATCAGGGCGCCGCGCGCGGTGTTGACCACGAACGCGGTCGGTTTGAGCAGCGCGAGCTTCCCGGCGTCGAGGAGATGGCGGGTCGTGTCGTTGAGCGGCGCGTGCAGCGTGACGTAGTCGGAGGTACGCAGCAACTCGTCGAGGTCGACATGACGGGCGCCGCCGAGCCGGGCCTCGGTCTGGGCGCCGACGGACCGCGGACCCGCGTACAGGACGGTCATGTCGAACGCGACCGCGCGGCGGGCGACCTCCTTGCCGATGTGGCCGAGCCCGATCACACCGAGGGTCTTGCCGGACAGCTCGGTGATGGAGCGCTGGAGCCGCGGCAGCGCCCAGTCGGCTTCGACGAGCGCGGTGTGCGCCGGTATCAACTGTTTGGCCAGGGCGAGCATCAGGGCGAAGGTCTGCTCGGCGACGTTCTGCGTCTCGGCGCCGCTGGAGCCGATGTTGCAGACGGGGACGTTCCGCGCGCGGGCGGCCGCGACGTCCACGTAGTCGAAGCCGTGACTGGCGCACTGGACCAGCCGCAACTCCGGTGCCATCGCGAGGTGCTCGGCGGTGACCGGGCCGAGGGCGGTGATGACGACGTTCGCCCCGCGCAGCGCGGCGGGGTCCTCGTCGGCCGTCTCGACGACGGTGACGCGGGTCTCCCCGGGGAACAGCGTGGCGAGACCCGCTCCGATCGAACGACCGCCCACATGGGGTGAGATGACGGCCAGGACGTTCTCGACCGCGGGGGAGGAGTGCGGGGTCATGCGAGCTCCTCGGCGAGGTCGTCGGGGCCGAGGGTCGCCGGGCCCGAGTGTCCCGACAAGGCGAGGGTGAGGTCGAGTTCGGCGAGCAGGCAGCGGATGACGTGCTCGACGCCGGCCTGCCCGTCGAGGCCGAGGCCATAGGCATAGGGACGCCCGACGAGCACCGCCTCGGCGCCCAGCGCGAGCGCCTTGAAGATGTCGTCGCCGGTGCGGATCCCGCTGTCGAAGAGGACGGTGAGCCGGTCGCCGGCGGCCTCGACCACCTTGGGCAGCGCGTCGGCGGCGCCGACGGCCCCGGCGACCTGGCGGCCGCCGTGGTTGGAGACGACCACGCCGTCCATCCCGGCGGTGACGGCCCGGCGGGCGTCGTCCGGATGCAGGACGCCCTTGAGCACGATCGGACCGTCCCAGTTCTCGCGCAGGAACTCCAGATCCGGCCAGGTCTTCGCGGGATCCGCGAACATCCCCACGAAGTGCATGACCGCCGCGTTCGGATCCTCGTGCACCGGCTTGGCCAGGCCCGCCAGGAACGCCGGGTCGGAGAAGTAGTTCGCCGTTCCCACCCCGTGCAGGAACGGCAGATACGCCTGGTCCAGATCGCGCGGCCGCCAGGCGAGCAACGGCGTGTCCAGCGTGACGAACAGCGTGCTGTACCCGGCCGCCTTCGCCCGGGTCAGGAAGCTCCTCGTGACCTCGCGGTCCTTCGCCCAGTACAGCTGGAACCAGCGCTCCCCGTCGCCCATGACCTGTGCGACGTCCTCCATGGTGGTGCTGGAGGCCGAGGACAGGATGTACGGCACTCCCTGCGCGGCGGCGGCCCGGGCGGCGGCGGACTCGGCGTCCGGGTGCATGATCGACAGGACGCCGACCGGCGCGAGCGCGAGGGGTGCGGGCAGGGAACGCCCCAACACCTCGACGGACAGGTCGCGTTCGTGCACGTCACGGAGCATGCGCGGCACGATCCGGCGCCGGTCGAGTGCCTCCCGGTTGGCCCGCGCCGTACTGCCGGTGCCGGCGCTGCCCGCCACATAGCCCACCGGGCCGGGACCGAGCCGCTGCTCGGTCAGTTCCTCCAGCCGCGTCAGATCGGTGGGCAGCCGGGGCACCGCACCCGTCATGCCGTTCAGATAGATCTCGTACTGGAAGTCCGCCCAGTGCTTCGTCATCCGTACGTTCCGCCTCTCGCCCGTGAGACCGCGTCGTGCCGACCGTGCTGTTCCCGACCGCGCTGTTCCGACCGCGCTGTTCCTGCGACGATCCTGGCGACCGGAACAAGATCCGTCCACCGTGGACGCGCGGATCCCGCGAGCGGTCGGGCTCAGGAGGCGAACGAGACGCGTACGGCGACCAGTTCGCCCGCCGGACCGAGCTCCGCGGACACCGGGAACCAGCCGTCGCCCTGGCCGGTCATCGTGCACAGCATGCGTGCGCCGCCCACCTCGACGGTCCCCGCGTCGACAGCGGAGGCCCGTACCTCGCGCATGACCTGCCAGTGGTGGGAGTGCGGGCGGAAGTCCACCATCAGACGCCGTCGCGGATCGGCGTCCTTCCAGTCGAAGAGCGCGCAGGCCCGGCGCATCGCCTCGGGCACCGACAGACCGGTCCAGCCGCGGAGCCCGTCCTCGCCGGGCTCGCCCAGTGCGGGAGCCGCGAACTCCGCCGCCGCTTCCTCCTCGGCGGCGCCCCAGAAGGCGACGTCGGCCAGTCCGTCCACGGGTTCGTCGTGCTGCCAGTCGCTCAGTGCGTCGGCGTCGCCGAAGAGCAGGCGGGCCCAGTCGACGCGGATGCTGCCGAGCTCCACGGTCTTGGCCGCGGGGGCCGGCTCGACCGGGATCACGATGCCGGCGCCGGACGCCAGCACGGGCAGTGCCCGCTCGCGCGGAAGCCCGCCCAGCGCCGCGACCGGCACCCCGTGCATCAGAAAGCAGCCGCCGCCCCGCGCCGAGCACCGCCGCACCCGCTCGCGGTGCGGGACCCGTTGGGCGCAGGCCTCCAGCCGGGCGTCGAGGCCGTGTTCGCGGCAGTGCGTGTCGAAGAGCTCGGCCAGCCGTGCCACTCCGGAGGCCGGGATGTCGTGGAGGACCCGGCCGGGCTGCCGGTCGAAGGAGTGGGCCGCGGTGTCGGCGTCCGGTCCGCGGATCGCGAAGTCGGTCGCGGCGGCCACATCGGCGGCGACCGCCGGATCCCGCACACCGAACGCCCCCGGATCCACCTGCGCCGGCGAACGCTCACCGCTCCACATGCCCAGGTGGCCACCGTCGACGACCACCAACTCACCGGACGGGCAGGTGATCTCGCCCAGCTCGTAGATCTCTCCCATGGCGGGGCAGTCTACGAAGCCCCTCTTCCCGGCAACCCGCTGTCGCGGTCACTGTCCGGATTTCGCCGTCAGGAGCTCGCTGGGGCCCTAGGGCCTGTCGTCAAATTCCCGCCTGCCGGGCGACGCCATGCACGCTCCCCCACTGCCTTAAGGGCGTGGGAGGTGCCCCCACTCGCCGCACCGAGCACAGACCCAAGTACGTCCAGTACGAGGGTCTGCGCCCGGCACGCCGAGAGCACGCTCCCCCACTCTCGACTTCGCTCGACCGGGGGGACCCCCATGACGCCGCCCGGCCCGCCCTCCGGGCGGACGACGGGAGTTTGACGACAGGCCCTAGACCACCGGCACCCGCCGGCCCTCGTCGGCCTCGGTGCCCGGCCCGGTGATCTCCGGGACCGGCACGTCGACGGTACGGACCAGCCGGGCGCCCTGCGGCCCGTACACGGCCCGTGGCTCGGGGAAGAGCCACAGCAGTGTCAGGAACAGGACGGCGGAGACGGTCAGCGAGAGCGGCAGGCCGATGTCGATGCCGTCGGCCAGATCGCCGAGCGGGCCGACGAACTGGCCGGGGATGTTGGTGAAGAGGACACCGATGACGGCGGAGACCCACCAGGCGGTCAGGCCGCGCCAGTTCCAGCCGTGCGCGAACCAGTAACGGCCGCCGCGCTGGCGCCGGTTGAAGACCTGGAGGGCATCGGGGTCGTACCAGCCGCGCCGGGTGAGGAAGCCCAGCATCATCACGACCATCCACGGCGTCGTACACGTGATGATCATCGTGGCGAACGTCGAGATGCTCTGTACGAGGTTGAACCCGAAGCGTCCGACGAAGATGAAGGCGATGGACAGCATCCCGATCAGCACAGTGGCCTGTACCCGGGAGAGACGCGGGAACACGGACGAGAAGTCGAGCCCGGTCCCGTACAGCGCTGTCGTGCCCGTCGACATGCCGCCGATCAGCGCGATCAGGCACACCGGCAGGAAGAACCAGCTCGGTGAGACGGCCAGCAGACCGCCCACGAAGTCGGGTGCCGCGGGATCGACGTACTTCGGGGCCTGGGTCGCGATGATGCTCGCGGTCGCCAGTCCGAAGACGAACGGCACCAGGGTCGCGATCTGCGACAGGAACGCGGCTCCGATCACCCTGCGGTGCGGCGTGCTCGCCGGGATGTAGCGCGACCAGTCGCCGAGGAACGCGCCGAAGGACACCGGGTTCGACAGCACGATCAGCGCGGAGCCGATGAACGACGGCCAGAACAGGTCCCGCGTCGCCGCATCCGCGGAGTCGGTGAAGATGCCTGCGTACGAGGGGTCGAAGTCCCCGGCGAAGGCCACCGCGCCGAGCAGGAACAGCACGGTCGCCGAGACCACCGCGATCTTGTTGACGAACAGCATGAAGCGGAACCCGTACACGCACACCACGAGCACCAGACCGGCGAACAGCGCGTACGCGACGACGTACGACAGGTCGCCGCGCGCCAGGCCGAAGAGCCGGTGCGCGCCGCCGACCAGCGCGTCGCCCGAACTCCACACCGAGAGGGAGAAGAACGCGACCGCCGTGAGCAGCGACAGGAACGAGCCGATGACACGGCCGTGCACACCCAGGTGGGCGGAGGAGGAGACGGCGTTGTTGGTGCCGTTGACCGGCCCGAAGACAGCCATCGGACACAGGATCAGCGCACCCGCGAGCACCCCGAGAAGCGTCGCCGCGAGCCCCTGCCAGAAGGACAGGCCGAAGAGGATCGGGAAGGCCCCGAGGACACACGTCGAGAACGTGTTGGCACCGCCGAAGGCGAGCCGGAAGAGATCGAGAGGGCTCGCGCCGCGGTCCGCGTCGGGGATCCGCTCGACACCGTACGGCTCGATCTCGGTGAGCGACGGCGGGGGAGCGGCGGCGGAGTTCTCGGGCGAGGAGGGTGCGGGGCGCGAGGAGGGCGACGGGGACAAGGGGGCTCCAGCGAAGTACCGATACCCCGGAGGGCGGGGACCGCGCGGTGACGCGGGAGTCGAACGGCGTGTCGCTGTCGCAGGGGTACGCGGAGCGCGGGGAGGCCGTCCCTTGGTGCGGTGGTCTGCCGACGTTATGGGGCAGGCCGCGGGCCGCACCAGTGGACGAACCATCCATCTATGTGGTCACGAGTGGACGAATGCGCCACCGTTTCCCGTGCGTTGGCGTTTCAGTCGTCGCTTGAGTTGTCGTTCGGGGTGTCCTCGGGTTCGTGGGCCGGTGAGTCGGGTCCCTGTGCGCGCACGCGCTGGACATGCTCCAGGGAGTCCCTCAGCTCGGTGAGCCAGTCGTCCGCGTGGCGCTCGACGAGTCGTACGCACCAGGCGAGCGCCTCGCTACGGCTGCGGGCCACACCGGCGGCGATCAGAGTGTCAAGCACCTGCCGCTGGGGCTGTCGGAGCCGGGTCATGACGGGCGCGGCGACGTGCGTGAACAGAGCGAGCTCGGCCCCGCACTCCACCCCCCAGGAGACCTTCTTGCCGAAGCGGTGCTCGGCCTCGCGGGCCACGGCGACCCGGGCATCGCGGGTGCGCTCCCTGAACTCCTGGACGCGGGACCCGACAGCCGCCTTCCGCTCGGCGTCCGAAGCGCCCTCGGCGAGCCGGGGCTCGGGTATGCGGCCGATGACGGTGATCTCCTCGCGGTCGACCGTCAACTCGCTGAGGTTCTCGAAGAGATCGTCGGGCAGGCGGCCGGCGAACCAGCCGCGCAGCTTCTCGTGCTGTTCCGTTGTAATCATGTAATGACGATTACTCGCTTCCGGCGTGGAGGCAAGGGCCGCGGCCTCAGCTGAAAGCGGAATGTTTCAGGACTATTGCCGAGCAGTACATATCCGGCCAGCGTGTCAATTCGGGGGCGCGGGGCCCGCTCGGTTCCCGGGTGTGTGCGTTCGAATTCCGTTACTTCACGCCACTGATTCAATACGCAAGGTTACTGAAACGCGTGGGGTCGATGTGAGTTTCCGTCCCGGACTCGGCAGACTCGCGCTCGCCGAACCCGCCGGACCGGCACTCGACCGAGCCGGTCCGGCAACCGACCGAGCGGAAGGATGCACACAATGCCGAACACCGCGCGTTGGGCAGCGACGATCACACTGACGGCCACCGCCGTCTGCGGACCCCTCACCGGAACCGCCCTCGCCGCCCCCTCGCCGACCGCGCTCTACGCCCCCTCGTCCCTGGTGTTCACCGTGGGCCACGGTGAAAGCGCGGCAGCCGTCACTCCCGAACGCGCGGTCACCCTGACCTGTGCGCCGACCGCCTCGGGCACCCACCCGGCAGCGGCGCCGGCCTGCGCCGAACTGCGGGCGCCGGAGCACCCGAGTGACCCTTCACCGGACACCGCACCGGAAGTCACCGACCCGTCCGGCACG
>NZ_JBFAHW010000108.1:0-35234 GCF_040654355.1 Streptomyces sp. NPDC050704
CGAGCCAGAACTGCACCTGGACCTCCCCGAGCCTGGTGACGGGGACGTCATAGGTCAGTTGCATGGACCGGACGACCTGAACCATCTCGTCGGGAGATCCCGAACCACGACCGAAGGGAAACCCCTTTCGAATCAAGTAACTGTTGAATGCCCGCTCGAAGAGGAAGGGATACTTGTTGTGATGGACCATGCCGTACGCATCAAGGTCTTCAAAGTGCACGGAAACCGTTTCGTAAACACCCACGGGATCCTTACTCTTGGCCGAGGTCATCATGAATCCATTTCTGACGAATCATTCGGTGGATCTGACGCTCAATACGCGCCTCGCTATGGGGGCCCGCGATGCTGTCTCGTCGGCTCCGGTGTCGGCGGCAAGCACCGCAGTTGCCGACGGTACGCGACCACACCGTTCCGCACGTCGTTGCAACGGTACCAGCCGAGAAAACGGTTCATTGAGCCTTTGCATATCCGGTCTGAGCTGGCTTGATACAGCGCCTGCCCTCCCGATCGAATCCTGGGGTCCGTCATCAAACAGACCTTGTCCAGAACACGAATTACGCGAATGTAACCGCCGCTTCGTGGGACTCATCAGCCTTTGAGCCCCTTCGAGCTGGCCACCGATCAGGTGACGGTCCACGAAGCGTTGGTCATCTGTCCTGCCGAACTCGACCTGCCCCCGTGCGCTCGTGGAGTGGGTCACCATGCTCTCGTCACCCGTGAGGATGACCGGCGCTGCGAGCTCCGCCCGTCTCAGCGCGCGATGGTGGCACTGGTGTACCTGCGCGAACACACCACCCTCGCGAAGATCGCTGCCGCGTTCGGGATCAGCGAGTCCACTGCCCACGCCTGCACCAGCGCGGTCATCCACCTGCTCGCCGAACGCGCGCCTGGTCTACTGAAGGTCCTGCGCGAGGCCGATGCGGACTTCGTCCTGCTGGACCGCACGCTCGCCGAGTGCGACCGGGTCGGCGACGGACGGGCCGACTATTCCCACAAGCACCGCCGGCACGGGGTGGACGTGCAGGTGGTCACCGATCCCGGCGGCCAACTGCTGTGGCTCTCACCCGCGTTGCCGGGCCGAGCCACGACCTGACAGCTGCCCGCACCCACCGGATCATCCGCATCTGCGAGCGTCAGGGCGTCCCCATCCTGGCTGATCTCGCCTACCAGGGTGGCGGGGCCCCTGGGTGGGTACCGGCATCAAACGCAGACCCCTGCAGGAACTCACCCTTACCGAGAAGACCGTCAACCGGGCCCTGGCCGCGGCACGGGCACCGGTCGAGGGCGGCGTCGCACGCCTGAAGACCTGGCGGATCTCCCGCAGATCCCGATGCAGCCCATACCGCAGGACGTCAATCGCCAAAGCCGTCCTCACCCTGGAGCGGCAACGCTGAAGAAGCTCAGTGACCCAGATCACTGAATTTCCCACGCGTCGGTCTCGCCCGACCCGCAACCCCGAAGGCCTTCGGACGTCTGTCGGAGTGGATGCGCCTCCAGCAGAGGGCCGCCGCATGGCAAGCCATCCATGACGGACGGTCAGCCCCATTGAGACCGATGATTCGAGGACCGAAAATGTCAGTACGTCACGCCGCTGTCCGCAGTTCCCGTCCGGGCCGGGTTCGCGCCGCGCTGGGCGTCTCAGTCGTGGGCGCCGCGCTGGCCCTCGGTGGAGCCTTCACGGCCCACGCCGACACCACCGCGCCGGATGCCGCCGAAGCCGAGAAGGCGCACTCCACCTCTCCCGTGACGTCCACCTCCACCGGGAAGCACGCCAAGCCCTACGTGTCCGGCTCGGAAACGCCCGCCCTCACCTCGGAGACGGACGTCCCGGAGGACGCCAAGCCGGCCCAACCCCACATCCCCGGGTCGGAGACGGACCTCCCGAACGACGCCAAGCCCGCCCAGCCGGTGCAGCAGCCCGCGACTCCGGCCCACTGACGCTCTCCAGCGTTTCGGCTCGCTGATCGGCTCTGGTCCGGTCGGCGGCACCACGTGAATACACGCTGCGCGGCCCAGGCCCGGCAGCACGGTCTGTCCACCCGGCATCCGGGTGGACAGACCGGTACCGCGACGTCCAGGAGACACGTGAGAACAGCGACGATCCCCACCGCCGCACCGTCGGTCACCTGGTGGCAGAGCCTTCACAGGCTGGTACAGGGCGGACTCGCTCCGCGTTCACTGACACATCAGAAGGACGGCGGGAGAAGGCCGTTCAAAGCCCTGTCCCCCAACACGGCCGCAGTCGGGGACGAGCACGACTTCAGCGAGCTTTACCACCACCGCCGGCTCGCGCTGGTGCGACTGGCACTGCTTTTGGTGGACGACCTCCCGACGGCAGAGGACGTGGTACAGGACGCCTTCACCGCGCTTCTGCGCCGCCACGGCCGTCGGCTCGCGAACCTGGACGACCCCGAGGCGTACTTGCGAACCAGCGTGGTCAACGGGGCTCGCTCCGTTCTGCGTCGACGCCGTACGGCACGCGCCCACATCCCTGAGCGCGAACGCCCCTTCCCGTCCGCCGACCACAGCGTGCTCCTCGCCGAGACCCACCGGGAAGTGATCAACGCGTTGCAGCGCCTCACCCGTCGGCAGCGCGAGGTCCTGGTGCTGCGCTACTGGTCAGACCTCACCGAAGCGCAGATCGCCGATACCCTCGGCGTCTCCCGCGGGACGGTCAAGTCGACCGCCAGCCGTGCTCTGGACACCCTCGGCAGACAACTGGAGGAGATACCTCGATGACCGATCATCCCTCTCAGCCGCGCTCTTGTCCTTCCCGCCGCCGGCACCTTGCAGAGATCCGGCGATGAGCCGCAGCCAGATCCGCCACAAGGCGATCGAGTACCGGCTGCGCGAGGCTCTCGCCGCCCAGGCCGACACCGTCGACTTGGGACACCTGCGACCTGCCCGCCTTCCCGCCAGGCCCAGGCGGTGGTCCCTTCCCCTGCGCCGGACCGCCATCGTGCTGCTGGGTCTGGCTGCGGCTGCCGCGTGCGCCTTGTTCGCCGTCACGAACGGCTCTTCGGACAGCCCGGTCCGTCCGGCCGGCACTCCCCCGCATTCAGTGAACCCGTCCACGTCCCAGGCCCCGGCTTCCCCGGCCACCACGACCGGACAATGACCAGCCTTCACCCCTCTGTGGTGTCCAGCGTCATGGCCGCGAGAAGCGGCGACAGGTCCGCCAACTGCTCGACATTCCACACAAGGGAGAGAATGTCCTTGCGCCGGCTGTCGGAGGCCAGCGGTCGCAGCAGACCGTGGAACTTCTCCTCAAACTGCTGGTCGGTCATCGCGACGCGCGGGCCACCGGGGGCGTCGCGAACCTCCTCCGTCACCACCTCACCCGAAGTGAGCGTGACGGTGATCCGGTTGGGAATGTACTCGGGAAAGATCGCGGTCAGCGCCGGGTCCCCTTCCGCACCGAGATGCGCTTCATCAGGTCGAGAGCCACCGGATCCGCGATGGCCTCATCGCTGTACGAGGCAGTGGTGATCTCGCCGTCCAGCAGCGCCCGGGCCACCGTGTAGGGAAGACTGTGGTCGGCCGTTTCCCGTGTGGCGGGGCGCCATTTGTCGGGATCCTTGCCGAGAAAGGCGTAGCCGACACGAGTGGTGTCGACCTGGACCGAGGCAATCTCCTCGATGTCCGGGATCCTGTCCCGCACGACCAGCGCGGCCCAGACCGCCGTCTGTTTCTCTCCGTTCATCGGCAGCATCTTCGTCAAAGTCCTCGAAACGGCATACGACTGGTTGTCCCGGTTCCCGAACTCACCGACGTCGAGGGAGAAGACACCGGTGATCTGGTTCATGAACCCCATCTCGCCCTCGAAGATGGGCGACGGCCCTGTAAAGCCATGCTGGGCGAGGTGCACGGCGACGATTCCGTTCCGCGCCGCGCTGGGGGCCGAGCAGCCTTTCCACTGGGAGAGGGACCCGGCACGCATCTGCCGCAACGCGATGTGGCCGTTCACCGCGATGTTGATCGCCTCGGTCAGCTGTTATTGCGAGAGCTCCATCAGCCGGCCCGCGGCGACGACCGATGACACAAGCACGTAGTTGACGTGATCCCACCCTCTTGTGTGAGGGCGGCCACGTCCTGGAACCCGCACTGGATCTCGTAGGCCAGCACGATGGCGAGGAGAAGGTCCTCTCCGGATGCCTGCTGGGACTCAGGCGACCGCGAGACATGCTGCGATGTTGTCGCTGGGGTGCCCGACTTCCTTGCCGATGTATCCGTCGTTGAAGTCGAAGTACCGGATCATTGGCGCCGAGCCCGCATCCGATGCTGTCGACGAGGCGCTGTTTGACCGTGTGGAAGGCGGCGGTGCTGAGATCGGAGTAGCGCAGGGACACGGCGTACGAACTGAGGTCTTCAGCCAGGGGCATGGGACTCTCCTGAGTCGTCGGGTGGCGAAGAGTCGTCGCGCTCGGGAGCCGGCAATTTGCTATGGCAGCGCGAGAGATGTGCGAGCTCGGCTGCGGGAGAGAGGGATTCGGGACCGCCGAGCGGCTTCAGGGTGCGATGCCCACGCCCTCGATACGACTCCACGCCTGTTCCTGCGCGGCGGACATGGCGGGCCAGTGGAGGCCGCCGGGCCGGGGGCGGACCTGGGTGGCGAACGGGGCGGGGCGGAACGCCGGATCGTAGAAGCAGCCACCACCGTAGGTGGTGTCGAACGCGCTGCACGAACGTGCGATCGAGCCGGGGGTGGGCTTCCGGCCGGTGCGTGCCCATGTTTCCAGAGCCGCCAGGGAGTTGGCGTACTCGGCGTTGCTGAGCGCGCTGTGATCGCTCTCCCTCGTGAAAGTCTGGACGAGGTTCTCGCTTCGGTCGGCGGCCTGGACCGTGGCGCGATAGGCCGCCTCGTGCTCGACGAAGACCTGTGGGTCGTCGATCGCGTGCAGGGTGAGGACCGGGAGTGCGATCCGTCCGGTGAGGTCGCTGTCGTAGGAGAGGTCGCGGCGCGCGGTGGGGTCGGCCGAGAAGCGCGCCACGCCGGCGTTGAGCGCCTTGTCGTCGTGCGAACCGTCGTAGCGGACCCCACGGTTGCTGAACGGGTTACGGCCGTCGAGCCGGTTGGACACGATGTCCCGGACGAGGAAGGCCGCGTACTGCATGTTCGTGGCCAGGGAGTGTTCCGGGATGCGGGTGACGGCCAGGATGTCGTCGAGGTTGTGCTGCTGTTCCGCGGTCCGGTCGGCCGGGTCGGAGTCGATGCCGGTGCATTCCTGGAGTCGGCCGTGGACCTCGTCGGGTGTCATCGGGGAGTCCGCGGGCAGTCCTTGCCACAGCGGGTACTGCGGTTCGCTGGGACGGGGCAGGTTGCGGCAGTAGTACTGGTAGACGGTCCGCAGGTCCACGCGCGTGTCGTAGCCACGCGAGCCGCCGGCCAGGAAGCCGTTGGTCAGCAGGACTCCGTCGTAAGCACCACGCTTCCCGCCGTAGGTCTCGGTGACCTTGGCGGCGACGTTGCCGCCCCAGGACTGGCCATGAAGGTAGGTGCGGTCGGGGTGGCCGAAGTGGCTGACGAACAGGCGGCGTACGTTCTCCGTGTCGGCGGCGGCCATCCTGACCCCGTAACCGCCGCGCCGGTACGAGGAGCCCACCCAGGCATAGCCCTCGTCGACCATCACCGCCCAGCGTTCCAGGTCCTCGGTGGTCGTGGACTCGTCGTAGGAGAAGTCGGGACCGCCGTGGGCGTGGGCGACGAGGGAGCCGTTCCAGTGCTTCGGGACGGCCATCGTGTAGTACGCGCCGTTGGCGTCCCGGCCGGTGTAGCAGCCGGCCTTCTCCTCCAGACGGCCCGGGCAGGCGGCGGGAGTGGGGCGCGTGGTGTCGACCGGGGCGGCGGGTGCGCTGCCGAGCGTGCCCACGACCGCGGCCGCGACCAGTGCCGTCAGCATTGCCGAACGGCGGCCGCGGGCCCGAGGACGGGTACCGGGTTCGGGCACGGCAGGTGTGTTCAAGGAACTGCTCCTTCAGGTGCTTGTAGGGGGTGGACCGGTGAAGGACCGCGTCCGGCAGGCGCGTTCGGGGTCACCGCCGGGCCGGCGGTGACCCCGGCACCGGCCGTGACCGTCGTCGCGCGCGGGCGCCGCCCTTTCTCCCGGGGGTATCAGGTGACGGGCACGGGCAGAAGCGCCAGCGGCACGTGGTGCTGACCGGAGTGGACGTCACGGTCACGCAGCGACGCCTGGCTGACGGGACGCGGGAATGAGATCTTGACGACGTTCAGCGACGGGATGCGGAACATCTGCACGTCGGCCTCGTCGAGTCCGTAGAGCCGGGCGACCGTGCCCTCGTTGAGGAACGTCTCGTCGGCGGCGATGCGGTAGCCGTCCGCGTCACGCATGAACAGCTCCATGGTGACCCAGAACGGCCCGGCGTTCTTGGACCGGACCTCGTACGCCAGGTCGCCCAGGGTGGTGGGGACGGTCTCAGCCATGGTGGGAGGCCTCCTCGAACTCGGTGCGGAACATGTCGGTGGGGGTGAGGGTGTCGACGACGTGATTGAGCACGAACTCGTACGCCGGACCGCGCTCGACCTCAGCCGGTGAGGTGGCGAACGCCAGGCTCGGCAGGTAGTCCATGTCGGCCGTCGGCAGGTGAAGCATCAAGGGGTTGGCGATCTTCGCGACGGCGGTGGCGGTGCTCTGGTCCGGTGCGTTGACGAGGAGCATGACTCCCACCTCGCGAGGCGGACCCACTGCCGGATCCAGATCCCCGAGGATGGCGTTGTGCCCGTAGAGGCGCAGATCGAAGGCGTACTTTTCGTCGCCGAGGCCGATCGTCTGCTCCACCCGCTGCCTGATCATCGTGCGCATGAGATCGGCCCAGTCGTCGATGTTCGCAAGGATGTGCTGATCACGGATCGCGCTGAACGACATCGTCTCGTAGCCGGTGATCCGGGCGCCTTCGAGCTTGATGGTGTGCTGGTCGGCGACATGGAACTGCGAACCCTCGACCCGCACGGTGCGGTCGTCCAGGGCGGTGTAGACGGCCTCACGGACGTCCAGGGTGCCGTCCGGCTCGCGCATCTGGAACGGGTCCACCGTCTCGTAGAGCATGTGGGCGGCGACCAGGATCGGTGTGCAGGCGACCGTCGGATCGAGCGGCTCGATGGTGAAGCCGTCGGCGTCGATGGTGGCCAGCACCCCACCCGCGCGCGGATTGCTGGTGCACTGCCCGCCACACTCGATGATCTTGGCGGCGTGCCATGTCGGCCCGGCCGGCATCCCCTTCATCAGCGGATGGGCGGCGGCTATGGCGGTATCCGTGGCGCGGCCGGCAAGCACGACCTGCGCACCGGCCTCGAGCGCGGCGACGATCGGCTCGTGCCCCATCGCGCCCACGATGTGTGCGCAGCTCTGCAACGTCTTCGGCTCCAGTTCGCCCAGCGGAGGCAGGGCATGGATCCGGCCCTCGTCCAGGCACGTCAGGAGCGCGCCGGTCGCCTGCTCGCTGTAGATGCGCGCCACCCGCAGCCGGAGTCCCTCGGCCGCCAGGATGTCGGCGACGATGCCGGCGACCCAGTCGACACCGGAGTCGGTTCCGCTCGTGCCGCACGAACCCACGATCAGTGGGATACCGGCGCTTGCCGCCGCCGTCAGCAGGACCCGCAGGTCACGGGCGACCGCGGCACGGGTGGTCTTGGGCTGCGACGCGCCGAGATAGTAGGGACCGGAGTCGGTACTGCCCCCGTCGACGGAGATGACATCAGCGCCGAGCGCCAGACCTCGCTCGATCGTGGCCTCGGGAAAGCCGGCTCCGAGCATGCCGGTCGGTGCCAGGACCTTGACCTGGTCAACCCGTTCGTTTTCCATGTTCCTCCTTCTTGTCGGTGCCGGGCACGTGGCGGGCGGGTGTCACCCGTCGACCCGGGCAGTGGGGGCGTGGGGCAGCAGGTGGGCGTTCACCGCGAACCGGGGGCGGCCCGCGAGGGCGGCCACCACCTCGGCCGCACCCTCAAGGCCGGCGACCGCACGGGCTTCGGCCGTCTGGCCCGCGAGGTGGGAGAAGACGACGATTCCCTCTACGTCCCGCAGCGGGCTGTCGGCCGGGAGCGGCTCCTCGCTCACCACGTCGAGCGCAGCCGCGGCAATCTCGCCGGTGCGCACGGCGTCGGCAAGGGCCTGTTCGTCGACGACGGCCCCCCGCGCGGTGTTGACCAGCACCGCCGTCGGCTTCATCCGCCGGAAGGCGGCAGCGTCCAGGAGACCGCGTGTGCGGTCCGTCAGCGCGGTGTGCACCGATACGTAGTCGGATGCCGCCAGCAGCTCGGGGAGCGCGACGAACCGCACCCACGGGTCCGACCGTTCGTCCTCCGGCACACCGGTCGTGCAGAGCACCTCCATACCGAAGGCCCGCGCCAGCGGCACCACGGCGCGCGCTGCCGCCCCGTATCCGATCAGGCCGAGCGTCGACCCACGCAACTCGCGACCGTCCTGCCTCGGCCACTGGCCGGCAGCGACGCCCACCGCGCTCTGCACCAGTCGCCTCGCGGCGGCCAGCAGCAGACCGAGGGTGTACTCGGCCACGGCGTTCGCGTTGATTCCCGGCAGGTTGCTCACCGTGATGCCGAGCTTGCCCGCGGCGACGATGTCGATCGAGTCGTAGCCGACGCCGGTGCGCACGATGGCGCGCAGGCGGGGAACCTCGGAGAGGACCTGGGCGGTCAGGGGATCATGGCCGACGAGCGCCGCGTCGATCCCGTCGAGGGCGGCGACGAGTTGCTCGGGACCGCGTCGGCCGACCAGCGGGGCGTGGACCGTCGTGTGGCCGTGCGCCCGGAGATAGTCATCGACCTCGTCGTCGGGCCGTAGGTAGTCCGTGGTGATCAGAATGCGGGGCACGGTTCCTCGTCTCTGGCTGCGTCCGGCGCCGGCCTCACGCCGCGGGGATGGGCTGGTTACTTGGCGAGGGTCAGGGCGGTGCGCCGCTGAAGCACACCGATCCTGGCTACGACGATGACCGACAACGAGGTGACTACGGCGATGTCGATGAGCATCAGGGGCCATCCGGTGATGTCGACCATGCCGCCGACCACCGCCGGGCCCAGGAAGCCGCCCCCGGCCCAGCCGACGGTGTACATACCGGCGTAGGTCCCGAAGACCCGTGCCGAGGGTGCGAGGTTCCACAGGACGACCACCGCGTTGACCAGGAAACAGGTCGCGCCGGCCGCCGCGAGGCACAGGGCCACGGTGGCCCCCATCGGGGTCTGGATGAGCGTGCCCAGCACCATGGCGCCGGCGAAGACCGACATGCCCACGGCCATGACCCGGAGCCGTCCGTAACGCTCGGCGAGCACGGCTGCCGGGTAGGCCGCCAGGATGAAGGCGATACCGCTGGGCAGGGTGAGACCGCCGGCGGCTCCCCGTGGCATGTCCAGGGCTTCCATCCCGTACGGCGTCATCAACGACCGGGACGCGGCCCATGCACTGCCGAAGAGAAGAATCGCGAGGAGCAGCAGGAGTCGGCTGCGATCAGCGTCCTTGAGGATCTCGATGAAGGTGTCCCGGACCCGTGGCTCGGTGCGCTCGGCACTGTGCTCCTCCTCGCTCTCGGCCACCGCTGCCTGGTAGGCCGGGGACCGGTTGTCGCGCACGGTGGCCGCCAGCACCCCGATCGAGATCAGCATGATGATCGCGGGGATCGCGAACGCGAGGCTCAGATGGTTGTCGACCAGGAAGATGCTGATGAGCGCGGCGACGATGGCCGTGATACTTGAGGCGATCTTGACTACAGCGTTGGCCCGGCTTCGTCGCTCGGGTGCGATGAAGTCCGGTACGAGCGCCTCGGCGATCGGCTTGAAGGTGTTGGCGACGAGCGCGTACGAGAACAGCACCACGATCAACAGCGGCAAGGACGCCGCGCTGTGCGGGATGAGGATGAACAGCGCGGCGGCGATCGGCATCCCGACCACCAGGTAAGGCATCCGCCGGCCCCAGGAGGTCCTCGTCCGGTCGGACCGGTTACCGATCCACGGCTGGATGAAGATGCCGAGCAGGTTGTCCATGCCCATCAGGAGACCCACGACGGCCGTGCTGGTGAGATGCTCCCGCAGGAGCGGCGGTACCTGAGATTCGTAGAAGTTCCAGGTCGCCTCCTGTGCGAAGACCGCGAGAGCGACCAGGAACGTGATGCGCCGGGTACGGGTGCGCTGCCCTACCTGCCCTACTGACACCGTCGTCATGAGGGTCGTCCCTTCGCGCCGCCACCATATCGGGCAGCTGCTGGATAGGTTGTCGGTGTTGGCGTGGGGGGTGAGAGACAGTTCTCCCGCGGCGTGCGAACCAGGTGCGTCCTGTCCGAGCGGCGCCGGTCCGTTTCTCGCCGCAGTGAGGCAGCCAGTCCTCGGAGAGGTCGCCAAGCGTTCCCCGCCTTCGGCGGCTTCTCGACGCTGCCTTCTTCGGGGACGACCGGGGAGACCGGGTTCAGGCCCGGTCGACCTCGACCACGAGGGTCAGGTCGTCGGTGACCCGGATGCGGCTGTCCGGCCCGAAGGAGCAAGACGATTCGCGTTCCTCGAAGATCGCCGGACCTGCCAGCTCGGTTCCCGGCGTGAGCTCGTAGCCGTTCCATACGGCGGCTTCAAGCAGCCCGTGCCCCGGAAAGTAGACCGACCGGACACTGCGGCTCGCCTCACCTGTTCGCGCATGGCCGCCCTCCGTCGACAACTCATGACCGGGCAGCTGCATGGAAAGCCGCCAGTTCACGACTTCCACGGCCCCGTCGAGGGAACGACCGAACACGGCACGGTACGTGGACTCGAAGGCGGTCCGGATGCGTCCGAGACCGGCTGGGCCGAGGTCCTGATCGGGCACGCTGACCTCGATCTCGAAGCCCTGGCCGAGGTAACGCATGTCGGCCGAGCGGCGGACCCGTACGAGCCGCGGGTCTCCCGGCTGGAGTGTTTCGGTGGCGCGCGACGTCATCTCGTCGTACAGCGCGGTGACCTGGTCCCAGTCGACGTCGGCGAGAGGCGACGGCAGGCTGCGGACCTCGTCGACCGTGGGAGCGGCGGCAAGGAGCCCACAGGCGGACATCACTCCAGCCCGCATCGGTACGATCACTCGGGGGATCTTCAGCGACTTCGCCAGCCCGTAGGCATGGGCGGGTCCGGCTCCGCCGAAGGCCAGCAGCGCGAAGTCGGCGGGGTCCTTGCCCTGCTCGGACAGGTGCATGCGGGCGGCGGCGGCCATGCTTTCGGTGACCACCTCGACAATCCCGGCGGCAGCGTCAGCGGTGTCGAGTCCCAGGGGACCCGCCACCTCACGGGTCAGCGCCTTGTGGGCCTCGCGCGTGCACAGCCTCATCTCGCCGCCGAGGAAGTTCTCCGCGTCGAGATAGCCGAGCAGGAGGTCGGCATCCGTCACGGTGGGGCGCTCGCCTCCACGCCCGTAGGCGACGGGGCCGGGCACCGAACCGGCGCTGCGCGGTCCCACCTTGAGCAGCCCGAGCGCGTCGGGTGCCGCGATCGAGCCGCCTCCCGAACCGATCTCGATCATGTCGACGACGGTCAGGCGCACCGGCAGCCCCGAGCCAGGCTTGAACTTGTCGACCCGCCCCGCCTCGAAGTCGTGCGTGAGCCTGGGCCGGCCCCCCTGGACGACAGCGATCTTCGCCGTCGTACCGCCCATGTCGAACGAGACGACGTCCTGCTCCCCCAGCGTCCGGGCGACTGCGGCGGCGGCGATGGCACCGGCCGCGGGGCCCGACTCGAGCAGCCGTACGGGGAACCGCTTGGCGTCCTCAAGGGTCGTGACACCACCGCCGGAGAGCATGATGCGAAGGGGCGCGTCGATCCCCATGGCGGTCAGGTCGTCACGCAGGTCGTCGAGGTAGCGCGACATCAGGGGCTGCACATACGCGTTCAGGCAGGCGGTGCCGGCCCGCTCGTACTCGCCAAGGACCGGGGCCACGGCGCTGGAGAGCGTGACGGGGAGGTCGGGGTGGGCGCGCGCGACCATGTCCCGCACCCGGTGCTCGTGCCCGGCGTCGCGGTAGGAGTGCATCAGGGCCACGGCCAGTGCCTCGATGCCCTGGTCCACCAGATCCCGCACAACCGCGAGGACGGCACGCTCGTCGAGCGGTTCGAGTTCACTGCCGTCCACGGCGATCCTCCCGGGTACCCCGCGGCGCAGATGGCGCGGCACCAGCGGCTGAGCCGGCCGGGCGAGCAGGTCGGTGGTGTCGAACCTCGTCTCCCGTCCCATTTCGAGGGAGTCGCTGAACCCGCTGGTGGTCAGCAGACCGACTACCGCTCCGGTGCGTTCCAGCAGGGTGTTCGTCACCAACGTGGTGCCGTGCACGATGCCCGCGACGTCTCCGGGGGCCGTGGACGTCTCCTCCAGGAGGCGGGCGATCCCCGCGGTGATGGCCTCGTTGGGAGCGTGGGGCGTGGTGGGCAGCTTCCCGGGCCGGATCAGTCCCCGGCGCGGGTCGTGCAGCAGCAGATCGGTGAACGTTCCGCCGACGTCGACGCCGATCCGGACCGTGCGGCTCATCGACCCACCTCCTCACGTGCGCTTCCGCCCGCGGTCCGGGCTGTGCGCGGGTTCTGCCGACTGGCTGGGACGGTGTAGCCGGCGATCTCGTCGGCGACCAGGAGCTCGGGCTCGCGCTCCTCGGGGCGGCCGAACCCGCCACCGCCTGCGAAGGAGATGACCACGGACGAGCCGGGGGCCAGCTGCGAGATCGACTTCAGTGGGACGCTCTCACCGGAGTCCAGGACTACCTGTGCGGTGGCGCCGGGTTCACCGCCGGCCAGTCCGAGCGCCGGATGCCGCTCGCGGTCTCCGAGCAGCACCATCTGCACCGGTCGGCTCGTCGGGTTGCGGACCTCGATGTCCTGGCCCAGTCCTCCGCGGCGTCGGCCCCGTCCGCCCGATCCGGCACGCAACTCCTTGCGGAGGAAGTGCAACGGAGACGCGGCCTCCAGGACCTCGATGCCGCCACCGCCGGAGTTGGTCGGGAAGGCGGTGGTGGACAGCCCGTCCGACTCCTTGGACGCACCCATGCCCGCGTTGGCGAAGAGCATGAGGCTGAAAGGCCGGCCGGAGTCGTCGACCCCCGCGAAGCGGACCCGCAGGGCGGGGGCACCGCCGCTGTCGGCGATGACACGGTCGGGCAGCACCGGAGCCAGTGCCTGATACACCGCGCAGGACAGGAGGTGGCCGGTGAGGTGCCGTGCCACGACGGGCGCGGGAAATCTCGGGTTGACGATCGTGCCCTCCGGCGCGGAGACCTGGATGGAGCGGTAGGAGCCCCAGTTGGTCCGCGTGGACGGATCCAGCAGGATCTTCAGCGGATACATGGAGTAGGCGCGGGTGTAGTTCAGCGTCGAGTTCGTCGCGAAGGGCACTTGGGGGGAACTGCCGGTGTAGTCGATCTCGACCTCCTCGCCGCGAACGGTCACCGCGCACTCGATGTGCGTGGGGTGGCCTTCGACGCCGTCCGCGTCCAGGGCGGCTCGGTAGACGCCGTCGGGCAGGTCGCGGACGCCCGCCCGCATCGCGGCGTCGGTCACCGCGTGGACCTGGTCCGCGAACGGCTCGAAGTCCGGCTCACGGAAGTCCGTGAGGAACTCCTGGGCGCGTCGGCGGCACACGGCGTGCGCCGCCGACTGCGCCTCCAGGTCACCCCACACCTGGTCCGCCAGTCGTACGTTCGCCAACAGCAGGTCCTTGACCCCCTGCTCGACCCGTCCGGCCCGGAACAGCCGCAGCGGAGGAATCAGGATGCCCTCGCAGAGCAGCTCGGTCGCGCTCATCGAGGGGGTGCCACCGATGTCCGGTGAGTGCGCCACGGTGCCCGCGAACGCGACGAGCCGTTCTCGGTGAAAGACCGGGGAGATCATGGCGATGTCGGGCAGGTGCCCGGTGGCGATCCACGGGTCGTTCGTGATGACGCTGTCGCCGTCCTGCCACTCGTCCGCCGGGAACCGTTCGAGGACCAGCGCGGTCAGCGAACTCATCAGGGCGGCGAAGGCGGGGATGCCGGCCCGTGACTCGGCCATCGTGCGGCCCACGCGGTCCATCAGGACGACGGTGTAGTCGTTCGACTCCCGGATGATCGTGGAGAAGGCCGTGCGCAGCATGGTGGAGGCCGCCTCGTCGGTGGCGGCGGCAAGCCGGTCCCAGCGCACTTCGAGGCCGACCGGGTCGGAGACAGGTCTGATCATGACGCCGCGACCCCCTCTTCGACCGCGCGGCCGGCCAAGTCGCCGGCCGCAGCTCCCCCGCCGTGGCCGACGAGTGACCTCGCGGCGATTCGGGCCGCGATGGCCTTGCCCAGCCCCACCGTGGTCCCCGTGCCCCCGAGGTCGGGGGTGAGCACGTCGGGCTGCTCGTCCAGAACGCTCTCGATCGCGGCCACGACGTGCGCGGCCGCCTCGTGCTCGCCGAGGTGGGTGAGCATCATGGCGCCGCTCCAGATCTGGCCGACAGGGTTGGCGACACCGAGACCGGCGATGTCCGGCGCCGACCCGTGCACCGGCTCGAAGAGGCTGGGGACGGAGCGGTCGGGGTTGATGTTGGCGCTGGGGGCGATGCCGATGGTTCCGGTGCAGGCCGGGCCGAGGTCCGAGAGGATGTCACCGAACAGGTTGCTGGCGACGACCACGTCGTACCGGTCGGGCTGGAGGACGAACTTCGCGGTCAGGATGTCGATGTGGTCCTTGTCGGCGGTCACGTCGGGGTACCGGGCGGCCATCTCGGTCGCGCGCTCGTCCCAGTAGGGCATGGAGATCGAGATCCCGTTGCTCTTCGTCGCCCAGGTCAGGTGCTTGCTCGGGCGGGACGAGGCGAGTTCGAAGGCATAGCGCAGGACCCGGTCGACCCCGGTCCGTGTCATGACCGTCTCCTGGACCACCGTCTCGCGATCGGTGCCCTCGAAGATCCGGCCGCCGATGCTGGAGTACTCGCCCTCGGTGTTCTCTCGCACGACGTAGAAGTCGATGTCGCCCGGCTGATGGTCGCGCAGCGGACTGCGTACGCCGCGCAACAGCCGGACGGGGCGCAGATTGACGTACTGGTCGAAGCCCCGCCGCATCTGGAGCAGGCTGCCCCACAGCGAGACATGGTCCGGGACCACCTCCGGCCATCCGACCGCACCGAAGAAGATCGCGTCGAACTCGCCGAGTACGTCCCGCCAGTTCCCGGGCAGCATCGTGCCGTGGTTCAGCCAGTAGTCCGCGCTGGCGAAGTCGAACTCGGTGACGTCCAGTTCGAACCCGTGCACCTCGGCAGCGGCCCGCAGGCACCTCAGACCCTCCGGGACGACCTCGCGTCCGATCCCGTCGCCCGGAATCGCTGCGATGCGATAACTCTGCGGCACGAATTCACTCCCAGTTCACGGATCGATGCGCATGTCCGGTGGCGAGCACTCTGTCCAGAGGCGTTCCGGTCACGGCGCGACTGGTTCCCACCTTGGCCAGCGGAGACACCCGTTACAAGCCCGTAACCGGCAAGGTACGTTTTCCCCTATGGAAAGCTCCCGGCGCTCTGGTCACCCCTGGTCCAAGAGCCGTTCAGCCGTGGACGACCTGCAGTTCTTCCACGTCGTCGCGTCGAGCGAGACCCTGACGGCCGCGTCGCGAGAACTCGGTTGCTCCCTGCCCGTCGTCAGCAAACGCCTCAGCGCGCTGGAGCGCCGCCTGGACGTCCGGCTCGTCCAGCGCGGCGCCCGCCGACTCGTGCTGACGTCGGAAGGCGAGCTGTACGCGGCGCGCGTCGAGGCGATCCTCGACGAGGTACGCGAGCTCGAGGACACGATCACCGACACAGCAGGGGGGTTGCGCGGGTCCCTGGTCGTCGAAGCCACGCTCGGTCTCGGCCGCGCGCATATCGCGCCGCTGCTCGGCGAGTTCGCCGCGGCCCACCCGGAACTGCACGTTCGGATGCAGACGTCCGCGCTGCCCCTACGGCCCCACCAGCGTGAGTTCGACGTGGCCGTCCACGTGGGCATACCGCCCGACTCCTCGCTGCGCATGCGGCGTCTGGCCAAGAACCGGCGCGTGCCCTGCGCAGCGCCGTCCTACCTCGCCGAGCACGGCACGCCGGCCGACATCGAGGACCTGGCCCACCACAACTGCATCGTGCTGCGGGAGAACGAGAGCGATTTCGCGCTCTGGCGCTTCGGGGACGCGGACCGTCCCCGGCATGTGCGGGTGCACGGCAGCCTGTCCAGTAATGACGGCGACGTGGTGACCGGCTGGGCGCTGGAGGGCCGTGGCGTGATCATGCGTTCGGAATGGCACGTCAGGCCGCATCTGGATCGCGGCGAGCTCGTCCGGGTCCTGCCGCACCTGTCGACACCGGCCGCCGACATCTATGCCCTCCTGGAGGAGGACGGGCATGTCCCGCGACGTGTCAGCGCACTCATCGGCTACCTCGCCGCGCGGCTCCCCCTGCGCCTGGAACAGGCCAAGGACCGGTCCGCGGGCACGCCGAGCGCCGGCTAGTCCCCTGCCTGGTGACCGGCGTACCTGACGGTGCCGGAGCCGAACCGTCAAAAAACCCTCAAGTTCCCCGTGAGACGGCCGTCAAGTCCACTGCGAAGGATGTGGCGAGTCGTCTTCCGAACAGTGAGGGAATCATTGATGGCTACGCTCTTGTACCGACTGGGCGCGTTGGGTGCTCGCCGGTGGCCAAGGATGTTGATCGGGTGGCTCCTCGCCCTCGGTGCGGTGGTCGGTCTGGGGGTTTCCTTCGCCGGCTCCTTCACGGACAGCAGCTCGATTCCCGGCTCATCGGCCCAGACGGCCCTGACCAAGATGGAACGGCACTTCCCCGAGCCGGATGTCCAGTCGGCGCAGATCGCGTTCCAGGCGCCGACCGGCCGCAAGGTGACCGACGCGGATCTGCGTAAGTCCCTCGAGGCCACGCTGGAGGCCACGGGCCGGGTCTCCGGGGTGAGCGAGGTCAGTGACCCGTCCGAGAGCGGCACCGTCTCCGAGGACGGACGCACCGCGGTGGCTCAGGTCACCTTCACCACCAAGGAGCAGGACGACGTGCCGCCCGGCACGTTGGACGCGGTGAAGGCCGCGGGCAACGAGGCCCAGCAGGCAGGGCTGAGGACCATCTACGGCGGTGAGCCGTATGAGTCCTCGCATCCGCCCGTGGGACCCAGTGAGCTGATCGGACTGGGCGTGGCCCTGGTCATCCTGGTGATCACCTTCGGGTCGCTGCTCGCGGCGGGGCTGCCGCTGATCACCGCGGTTCTCGGGATCGTCGGCACGATGGCCGCGATGATCGGTCTGGCCACCGCGTTCGACATCTCCGACAACGCGCCCACCCTGGCGATCATGCTGGGGCTCGCCGTCGGCATCGACTACGCCCGGTTCATCGTCTCCCGCCACCGCGCCCAGCTCGGCACCGGTATGCCGGTGCGGGAGTCCATCGCCACGGCCACCGCCACCGCGGGCAGCGCCGTGATCTTCGCCGGAGCCACGGTCCTCATCGCGCTGTCCGGTCTGGCGGTGGCCGGTGTGCCGATGCTGACCTCCATGGGTCTGGCGTCCGCCGCAGCGGTCGCGGTCGCCGTCATCACGGCGGTGACCCTGCTGCCCGCGCTGATGGGAATGGCCGGCCACCGGCTCATGCCCAAGGCACCCCGGTCCGCGGCCCGGCGCCGCAGGTTCCTGCCGATGGGCCGTAAGCGCGCCATGCGGCAGGCGGCGCACAGCGGCCGGACTGCCACGATGGGTGTGCGCTGGACCCAGGGCGTCCTGCGCCACCCCGTACGCAACCTGATCCTGGGCACGGTCGCGCTGATCGCCCTGGCCGTTCCCGGCATGGAGCTGAAGCTGGCACTCACCGACGAGGGTTCCAGTGCCACGAGCAACCTATGACCAGGGGGCACAGGCCCGAAAACACCATCTGAACAAGCTCGTTGATATTCCTCACGCGAATGTCAACGATGCGTCACGACGCTCCGTCACCACCGAATGTGAGACAGGGCCGTTAGATTTACACTCCCGTCAGCTACCGCGTACTGCCGTCGTCGAGTCCAGCGATGACTCTGATGTCCGCTTCGGACATGCCCAGAACCTTGGCGATCTCCTGGGTGAGCAGCAGCTCCGGATTATGCCTGCCGCTGCGGAGCATGTGGATGGTGGACATCGATCGTGCAGTTTCCCTTGCCATGGCCTTGACCGGAATCCCGCGCAGGTCCATCAACCCGGTGAGCACCCTTGCGAACGGATGTGGCTCCAGCCGCCCAGCAGGGGCAAGGGCAGGACCGAGGACCACGTCGCCGATCTTGGCTTGAAGTCGGATCAGCTGGTCGCCCGCAAACCCGACCTTCGCGACGAAAGGCAGGCTCTCACCACCGCTGGAACCGACCGTGCCCGGCACTGACACCTCGGTGAACCTTGAAGGGTGACCGTGGTGATCACTCTCGATCTCCAGGGGAAGACCCGGCTCGACCTGGCTGACCTTCCAGTCGTGGTTCCACCAGGGAAGTTCCTGCAACACCTCGTTGAAGAAGGGAGGCAGAACGGTGAGATCCACCGGGTCCGGAGGGTTCTCCTGACCTCCCCAGATGACGCCTGGCCAGTACGTCAGTGCCGCGATCACGTCCACCGTCAGCGTGCGGTTGGCAATCTCCATGGCCACACTCTCCCACCGGTCGACAGAGCCATCTCCCCCTGACCAGCCGAACGTTCTCTACCGCGGCACAGTCTCATCAGGGCTGGTCGTCCACGCCAGTCCGGCCCTATCCTTGCGTCCAACCCACGTCCCGAACGCGAGCACGCGCGGCTGGAGCACCTACAGCCTTGATCACCGGCGTCCTCGGCCTGATCCTCATGGTCGCCGGGTTAGCCACCAAAACGATTCCGCTGATCACCGCGATGGCGGTGCTCACGTTCACCTGGCTGTCGATCACCTGGGCTCGGCTCGCCATCGCGTCCACGGGTGGTACTACCGCTCGCGGCGCGCGGTCGCACCCGCGGCCCGCCGACTCACGTCGATGCCAGCGCCTCCGTGGGAGGAAGGCGTGCCGCGCGGACCGAGGGATAGACGCCGGCCGCCATGCCGATCAGCACGGCGCCGAGGCAGCCGCCCGTGACCGAGAGCAGGGGGATCACCGTCGGCCAGCCCTGGTAGGCCGCGTAGCCGACGTTGGCGAGGACACCGAACAGGGTTCCGGCGATGGCGCCGAGCAGCGACAGTCCTATGGACTCGGTGAGGAACTGGACGCGTATCTGACCGCGGGTCGCGCCCAGCGCCCGGCGGAGCCCGATGTCCCTTCGGCGCTCCAGGACCGAGATGACCATGGTGTTGGCCACGCCGATTCCGCCGACCAGCAGGGCGACACCGGCCAGGCCGAGGAAGAGGGAGGAGAAGGTGTTCTGCGTGGCTCGCTTGGCCGCCAGGGCGTCGGAGGGGCGGCTGACCTGGACCTGTCCGGGCTGTTCCGGGAACACGGTGGCGGCGAGTACGTTCCGTACGTCCTCCAGGTGGGCCTCCCGCGCCTTGACGTAGATCACTGTGGGGTTTCCCGCGAAGCGCAGTGTCTTCTTGGCGGCCGGCCATCCCGTCAGTACGGCGTTGTCGAGGTCATCGGCCAGCGGTATGGAGTGCAGGATGCCGATCACGGTGAACCATGATTTGTCGATCTGTATCTGTGGAGCCGGGTCATTCTCAGGGATTTCCCCGATGCCGAGTCTGGCAGCGGCCCGGTAGCCCAGTACGGCCGTGGGGAACTGCTCGTCGGCGGCGCTGAAGAATCTTCCCGAGTAAGCCTTTCCGCCCACCACGCTCAGCAGGTCGCGTCGGGCCGCGAGCACGCTGAGTCCCGTACCGGAGAAGTCGTCTTCTCCGATGAGGTCGGAACGCCGGACCACGGCGTTGGTGTTGGCCACCGCGCCGGCAGCGGTGACCGGTTCGATGCGGCGCACCATGTCGACCGATTCCTCGGGCAGCCGGACTGGCACGGTCTGACCCGAAAACGGCTGCACGCGCAGCATGTTGGATCCCAGCGCCGACATCTCGTCCATCAGCGCCTGGTGGCTGGAGGCCGGGATTCCCGTCACCACCACCATCGTGGCGACGCCGATGGAGATGCCGAGCGCCGACAGCGCGGCGCGCATCTTGCGGGTGCGCAGGCCGAGGAGTCCCAGGCCCAACAGGTCGAGAAAGGCGAGACGTACGGGCTTGATCTTGTCTTCGGCACGCCGGGGAGAGCGCCGCGGCGTGGCGCGGGACGGCTGGGCGGGGACGGTCATGAAGGGCTTTCGGTCGGTGCGGTGTCCGCGACCAGGCGACCGTCGCGCAGGTGAACCCTGCGTGGAAACTGGTCGGCGATGTCACGGTCGTGGGTGATGAGCGCGATCGTGGTGCCCGCCGCGTTGAGTTCGGTCAACAGGGCGAGCGCTGCGGCGCCGTTGGCGGTGTCGAGTGCGCCGGTCGGCTCGTCGGCGAGGACCAGAGCCGGTTCATGGACGACCGCGCGGGCTATGGCGACCCGTTGGCGCTCGCCTCCGGAGAGCTGCCCCGGCAGGTGGCCGGCCCGGCAGGCCAGTCCGACTCGGGCCAGAGCCTCCTCGGCCAGCTTCTTCCGGTACTTCCTGGGCACACCGGCGTACAGCAGGCCGGTCGCCACGTTCTCCGCCGCGGTGAGTCCGTCTGTCAGGTGGAAGTGCTGGAAGATGAAACCCAGGCGCCGCCCGCGCAGGGCGGACAGCTGGCGGTCGGACAACTCCGCCACGTCCTGGCCCTCGATGACCACGCTGCCACCGGTGGGCGGGGCCAGCGTGCCCATGATGTGGAGCAGGGTGGACTTGCCGGAGCCGGAAGGGCCGAGGATGGCCAGCAGTTCGCCCTGCGCGACGGACAGGGAGACTCGGTCGAGGGCTCTCACCGCGGGGGGATAGGTCACGCTCGCCTCCTGCACGCTGATCACCTGGGTCATGCCGTGGTTTCCACCTTCATGCCCTCGCTGATGCCCTGGCCGCTGATTTCGACCAGTCCCTTGGCGAACATGCCCGTGTCGACCGGGACGAGCCGGCCGCCGGAGAGCCGGACCGCGTACCCTCCTTCGCGCAGGGCGAGCAGGGCGCCGACCGGGACGGCGAGTACGTCCTTCTTGGACTCCCCCTGGAACTGGGCCTGTACGGGAGCGGAGTCGATGTCCTTGACGGCCTGCAGGTCGTCCAGCGACACGGTGACGTTGGTCTTGGTCTGCCCTGCTTTGCCATCATCATCCTGGTTTGCCTGCACGATGGTGCTGATCGCGGCGACCCGGCCCGTGGTGGTGGACTGGTCGGCCAGCACCACGGTGACCCGTTGGCCCGAGTTGATGGATCCGATGTCGAGCGACTCCACCGGCACGGTCACGGACTTGGTGGTGGCGGTCACCGTCATCAGGTCTCCCGACGCCTCGTCCCCGGGCTGGGCGAGGACGTCCGAGACCCGCACCGCCGACTTCGTCACCACCACGTCCGAGAAGTCGAGGATGCCGGTCGGATCGATGCCCACGGCCTTCTGCCAGCGCTCGATCGCGGACATCAGGGACGTGGTGAGCACCCCGTCGCCCTCCCTGACCGTGGACTGCGACGGACGTGGGCTCGGTGACCCCTCCTGTGACGCTTCGGTTCCTTTGCCCGCTCCGCCGTCCGGAGCCGAGGACTGACCGGCCGGGGCCTTGGTCGGCCCCGGCCCAGGGCCCGTTGTCATGGGCGGGGGGTCTTCCGCGGGGGCCTGCTGCCGGACCACCGTGCCCGGCGCCGGTTGTGCCCCGATGTCGTAGCCGAGAGCCTTGAGGTTGTCGGCGACGACCCGTATGTCACGGCCGATGCTGCCGGGGGTGTCGAGCCTGCGGTACAGCGGTGTGTCGCCGTAGAAGACCACGGCGGAACGCTCATCGACGCGGTACAGCTGCCGACCGCGTTCAACCGTCGCACCCGGTTTCGGAAGCCACGTCACCCGCCCTTCACCGGCACTGCGGATCGTGCGCGCGGAGTCGTAGCCGAGCGTCCCCTGCATCTCCCTGATGCCCGACAGATCCGTTCTGACCACGGCGATCTTTTTGACCTTCGGGCCGGCCTCGGGTTCGGAGCCGTTCCCGCCCCGGCCGGCCCACAGCAGACCGGCGCCCGTGCCTCCTGCCAGCAGCACAGCGACGACGGCCAGAGAGACGGCCTTCTTCCGGCGGCCCGCCGCCGGCTTGCGGGAGCCTGCCCCTTCCTGGACCGTCACCCGCAGGGGCATGGTGTCCGCGGCGTCGCGCTCACTTGCCACTGAACGCCTCTATCATGCATTCCTGGTTGATCTGGTCCTCGTTCCTGGGCGGATTCGCACCGGCCTTGTAGTTCCAGCCACCTCCGTCAGGAAGGGGTTCCACCTTGAGCCCTCTGCGGTTGTTGCACGCGATCCACTTGCTGTAATCGTCCATGTAGTCGGGGTTTTTCTTCGGGTCCAGCTCCGGGGGATGCAGCGGCTTCTTTCCGATACACGCCTTTTCCACTTCCGGACGCTCTTTGGCCACATCTATACCGGGGAACCACAGCGATTCGGGATCGGCTTCCGGCATTTTATTCCCCGGCGAGCCGACGGACACTCCGCGATCCTTGATGCAGCGCAGGTAGCCCTGGTACATGCGTACTTCCTCGACCTGCGTGGTGTCCATCCGAATCTGGGGACGGCCGGACTCGGAATCGTCGGCCGCCGGACTCTTCGTCGACCCGCCCTTTCCACCTCCATCGGATTCCGGGACGGAGACAACTCCGTCCCCCTGGCCCTCGGCGTCTCCCCCGGAGCAGCCGGTGAGCAGCGTCACCGCCAGCACGGCGCAGGAGAGGAACAGGGTCTTCTTGTACGGGCGGTCCGGACCGAGGTCACGGCGGCCTGATTCGTTTCGCATGCCTGGAAGCGTGACAAGGCTTTGTCAGAAAGGTGTCAACACTTCCCCCACCGGACCCCTTCCTGCGATTGTCAAGAAGTTGTCAGGGAATTGAGCCAAAATTACCGGCGTTCACCTCGCACTCCGCAGGCTTATCATCGGGCCATGTCCGCATACGTATTGGTGGCCGAAGACGACGAAAAGCAGGCAGAACTGATCCGTCGTTACCTGGTGCACGACGGCCATGCCGTGACCGTGGTGCACGACGGCCCGACAGCCCTCAAGGAAGCCACCCAGCGGCCCCCCGACCTGCTCGTTCTCGACTGGATGCTGCCGGGTCTGGACGGGATGGAGATATGCCGCCGTATACGCGCCACGGGCGATATGCCCATTCTGATGCTCACCGCCCGCTCCACCGAGGACGATCTGCTCCTTGGCTTGGACATCGGGGCGGACGACTACATGACCAAGCCGTACAGGCCGCGCGAACTGGTGGCCCGCATCCGGACCCTGCTGAGGCGCAGCCGGCGTCCGGAGCACACGGAGGAAGTGCTCCTGAAGGCCGGCCCCCTGACCGTGGCCCCGGACCGCCACGAGGTGTCCCTCCACGGCCGCCCGGTGAACTGCACTCCCGGCGAGTTCCGCCTGCTCAGCACGTTGGCAGCCGCACCCGACCGGGTCTTCACCCGGGCTCAGCTGCTGCACTGCATCACCGACCACGGCCGAGCCGTCACCGAACGCACCGTGGACATGCACGTAGTGAACCTGCGGAAGAAGATCGAGACCTCGCCGCACAGACCGGAGTTCCTGCTGACCGTCCACGGCGTCGGTTACAAGCTGTCCCGAGGCCGCCGTGAGGTCTGAAATCCCGCTCCGCAACAGCCTGCTGTCCCGGCTGCTGGTCACCTCCGTGCTGATTTCCTTGGTGTCCATCGGGGCCACGGCCTGGCTGACGGTACGCGGCACCACTGTCGCCATCGAGCAGGAGCGGGGCCAGGCCCTCGCGGACGACGCCACCGTCCAGGACACTCTGGAGGGCTTCGCCGCGACGCACCGGAACTGGAACGGTGTCGAGCGCACCGTCCTCGACCTCTCCCGGTCGACGGGGCGCACCATCATCCTGACCACGCGAGCGCGCCAGGTCATCGCCGCGTCGCAGCGGTCGGCCGCGGAACGGCTGCCCCTCAACGAGAGCGCCGTGATCGATCCCCTGCACGTCGCTCCGTCCACGGATCAGGGTGTCGGCCAGGCGGAGCGGATCTCCCGCATCGACCCACGCGCCGTCGGCCCCTACCGCCTGCCCGCCGAGGAGCGGGCGAAGCTGCGACAGATCGCCCGCGATGAGGTCAGCTGCCTCTACGGCCGGGCGGGAGTACGCGCGCACATCGTCGAGGAGGCCAGTGGCAGACCCGCCCTGCGCACGCTCAGGGCCTCACAGGACTTCATCCCGGCCTGCGCGACCAAGCTCATGCTCAAACCCACCCCGACCGAGGCCGCGGCCCTCGCCGAACTCACCCGACTCGTCCGCGGCTGCGCCGGGCGCAACCACGTACCCCTGCCCAAACCACTGATCATCACGGTGGACTTCCGGGTGGAAGGCGACGACTCGGCGCAGGGTTCCGCTGTGGACGACTGTGTGGAGGAAAGCCGGCGGGAGCAGTTGGCGGCGCATGTCGCCCCCGCGGCCCTCCTGTTCGTCACCAGCCCGCCCCGCAGGGCCACCGCCGTCTTCGACCTGTCACCGGCCGGCACCCTCAGGGTCCTGGCCACCACCGGTCTGGTCCTGGCCGGGACCATCGCCGTGACCGCCGTCATCGCGATCAGGCTGGTACGTCCGCTGCGCGCGCTGACCAACGCTGCCCGCGCCCCCTCGGGCCGGCACCTCCGCATCCCCGTCACCGCCAAGGACGAGACGGGCTATCTGGCGGCCGCCCTCAACGACCTGTCGGAACGCCGCGAACGCACCGACGAGCAGCGCCGGGTCATGGTCAGCGACATCGCCCACGAACTACGCACGCCCCTCACCAATATCCGCGGCTGGCTGGACGCGGCGCAGGACGGCCTGGCCGAGCCCGACTCGGCACTCCTCACCTCGCTCCAGGAGGAGGCGGGCCTCCTCCAGCACATCGTGGACGACCTCCAGGTGCTCGCCGCCGCCGACGCCGGCACCCTGCGCCTGCATCCACAGGAACTGGACCTCCGCGAGTTGATCGAGCAGACCATGAGCGCGCACCAGGCCACCGCACACGCCGGCGGTGTCGAGACCGTCGTCCATGCCCCGGACAACCTTTCGGTCCACGCCGACCCGGTCCGCCTCCGCCAGATCCTGGGCAACCTTCTGTCCAACGCGATACGCCACACCCCGCCGGACGGCCGCGTCACCCTCAGCGCCCGCCGCGTGGCAGGCGCCGTCGCCATCGAGGTGAAGGACACGGGCAGCGGCATCCGCCAAGAGGACCTGCCCCGGGTGTTCGACCGCTTCTGGCGGGCCGAACAGTCCCGCAGCAGGCGGACGGGAGGCAGCGGGCTGGGGCTGCCCATCGTCAGACAACTGGTGCGGGCACACGGCGGAGATGTCTCCGTGGCAAGCCGGCCGCACGTGGAGACGGTGTTCATGGTGCGGTTGCCGTGCTGATCCGTGCGCTACGGTCCGGTCGGCTGCCCCGGGGCCAGCAGATCAGAGACCGGCTCAGCGCCCCCGAGCGCAGGTGTCGGCCGTGCGGTTCCGGTGCCGTGAGGAGACCTCACCCTAACCTTGCGCTTTCACGAGGCGCGCTGTCCGAAGCGTGATCGAAAACGCGAGAAGTGCTCCTGATCTGCAATCCGGTGATTTAGTGCATCGGTGCTGGTGGGACGCCATGCTGGCAGGGGTTTTGGGTGGGTAGGCCCCTGGGGTGCATGGGGAGATCCACCTCGATCTGATGATGCACCAGATGATCTCGGGACACGGCAACAGGGCTCCCGGCAGGACAGAAGATCGACCAAGATCCGACTGTCTGCACGGGAGCCCTGTTGGGTGCTCAGTCTGCCATCGCTGCTGCTTCAATCGTCATGTCGACGCCCCGTCCAGTGTCCCCTCGAAGCTCCCGAAGGCGGTTTGGAGCCGCAGTTCGGCGACCGGATCCGGCTCGGTGTACTCACCGAGGGGATCACCGCCGAAGTGGTCGACGACGTACTGGAGTTGACCGGAAGGGCCGAGCGTCGCCGCAGGCTTCTGCCCGCCCGCGCGGTGGTCTACTTCGTCCTGGCTCTGTGCCTGTTCAGCAGCTCCGACAACACCGGGCCGCCGGGATACCGGGTGGTCCTGCGGACCCTGACCGAGAAACTACGGCACCTGCCGGGCGGCCACGTCCAGCGCCTGCTCACCAGTTCGACCCTCACCAGAGCCCGCCAACGCCTGGGCGACAAGCCGTTCCAGGCGCTCTTCGAACGCCGGTGCGGCGCCCAGGCGACACCCCCGGAGCGTTCGCCTTCGGCCTGCGGCTGGTCGACTGGGACGGCACCGCACTGGACGTACCGGACACCTCCGAGAACGCCGCCGCGTTCGGGTTCACCGGCCGCGACAGACCGACAAAAGCGGAAACCCCAGGTCAGACGGATGACTTTACTCGAGTGCGGCACCCACACCATCATCGACGCGGCCTTCGACTCGATCGCCAGATTCAGCGAGCACAAGCTCTCCCGCATTGGTTCCGCCGCTTGCGAATCCGCTGGGAGATACGCGACGACATCCACGCAGCGTTCCTCACTCTCGGATGCGCACTCATCTGCTGGCAACGCCTGATGCGATCGCGTGGGAGTGCCGGGTGAGACGACGTGCCGGACTTCCGGACGTCGAAGTTGCAGAGACGCGTAAGGCCGTAATGGCGGCGAGATTTCCTGACGGTCGTGCCGTTGGGGCGGATCAGTGGGTGAAGGCGACAGATTCAGCGAGATCCTTCTGAGTTTCGAGCGCGGTGAGACGTTCGGTGAGTGCCGCCTGGATTGCGCTATAGGTGTCGGAGCCGAGAGCCAGGCGCAGTGGCGGGCTCGGGTGGCGGGTGGTCTCGTAAATGGTGGCGGCGATCTTGACCGGGTCGCCGGTGAAGACGCTCTCGTCTGCTGTTTCCAGGTAGTGCCGGGTCTGGCCGACGGCATTGTCGCGGTAGACGGTCGTTTCGGTGGTGTATTGCAGGGCCGAAGCGAAGCCTGTGCGGGTGGCGCCGGGCTCGACCAGAGTGAGGTGAATATTGAAGTCGGAGACCTCGCGGCTGACGCTCTCGGTGAAGCCCTCCAGCCCCCACTTGCCCGCGTGATACGAGCTGTGAGTGGGGACACCGACCTGGCCGCCCACGCTGGAGATCTGGATGATCCGGCCACCGCCCTGCTCACGCATCGGCTTCAGGAAAGCCCGGGTGATCAGCATCGGAGCGAGCAGGAGGACCTCGATCTGGTCGCGAATCTGCTCGACGGTCATTTCCTCGGCGGCGCCCACAACCGCGTATCCGGCATTGTTGACCACAATGTCCACCGGCCCGGACCGGAGAGCCCTGCCGACCACCTTGTCCACGTCGGCCGGCCGCGTGAGGTCGAGGATCTCGACAGTCAGCCGGTCGCCGTACGTCTCGCGCAGGTCTTCCAGAGCTGCCGGGCGGCGAACCGTCGCCGTGACGCGGTCGCCGTTTCGGAGGGCGTGCTCGGCGAGATGGCGGCCCAGCCCACCGGAGGCTCCGGTGACGAACCAGTGACGTGAGGCGATGTCAGAGGGAGCGGACACGGGAGTCTCCTGAAGTAGAGTGATACCGGAATCTGTTCCGGTTAAGTTAAACGGAACAGATTCCGGAAAGCAACTGGAGAGCGACACCGAAGGAACCCGCATGCCCGCCACGCCCCGCCGCACCAGGAGTGACGCGCTGCAGAACCGGGAGCGCCTGCTGGAGGTCGCCGCGCAGGCCTTCGCCGAGCAGGGGCTGGACACCGCGCCTGCCGCCATCGCCAAGCAGGCGGGCGTCGGTGTCGGCACGCTCTACCGGCACTTCCCGACTCGGGAAGTCCTCATCGACGCCGCCTACCGGCGCCAACTCACCCAGGTGTGCGAGAAGGTGAACGACCTTCTCACCCAGCACCCGGCCGCCGAGGCCACCAGGATGTGGATGGAACACTTCATCCACTACGCCACGGCAAAGAGCGGAATGTCCGAAGCCCTCAACGCGGTCATCGCCTCCGGCATCGATCCATATTCCGACAGCCGCGCACTCCTTACCGACGCCGTCGCCACCCTCCTCACGGCCGGCGCCCGAGACGGAAGCCTGCGAACGGACGTCGCCCCGGACAATGTCCTACTCCTCATGGGTGGCATCGCCTATTCCGTGCAGCACGGCACCAAAGAGCAAGCCCGTCCGCTCGTCGACCTCTTCATGGACGCGCTGACCAAGGACTCGACCGCGAGCTGAACCCGAGCTCCCGGACCGGCACGCCAACGCGAGCGCAGCCACGGTCACTTCATCGAGTGGCTCTGTCGGCACTCACGAGTTTCTGGACACATGCCGCGCACCGAGTTCTGACGCGTAAATAGCTCCAGGTCAGGGACTGTTTGGGCAGGGGTGGGTGCCCGGTGGTCGTGGAGGCGGCCGGGCATGTGCTCTGTGGGTGGTCAGGCCGCGCTTTCGATCGGGTTGAGGGTGACGGTGTACCCGAGTTGGTTGAGGGCGTTGATCGCGTGTCGGGTGGCGCGTTCGGGGTCGCGCTGGGTGAAGTAGGAACCGCCGAGCTCGCCGTAGGGGATGTTGTCGGTGAGCATGTGCCAGATCGCGGTGATGATCGAGTGCTCGACGGCGACCAGGGCCCTGAGCGGACCACGGCGTGCGGTCAGCCGTTTGTAACGGGCTTGCAGGTAGGTGTCGTTGGTTCTCACCGTGCCGAAGGCGGCCGGTCCGAGCGCGCCCTTGAGATACGGATTGCCGGGGCGGACCTTGGTGTTCTTGGTGCGGCCGGCGGACGCGTGGTGGCCGGGGCAGACCCCGGCCCAGGACGCGAGGTGTTTGGCGGAGGTGAACCTGCTCATGTCACCGCCGGTCTCCGCGATGATCGCCTCGGCGGTCGCCCGGTTGATCCCGGGGATGGTGTCGGGCAGGTCGAGGCTGCCGTGAAAGGGGGCCATCGCCTCCTCGATCCGCTCATCCAGCCGCCCGATGGCGGTGGTGAGCTGGTCGTAGTGGTCCAGATACAGGCGGGCCAGGAATGCGTGGTGGTCGCGGAAGCGTCCGGTCAGGGCCTCGGTGAGTTCGGGGATCTTGTTGCGGAGCTTGCGTTTGGCCATCTCGGCGAGGATCTGCGGGTCGCGTTCCCCGCGGATGAGGGCCTCCAGCATGGCCCGGCCGGAGACGCCGATGAGGTCGGAGGCGACCGCGGCGAGTTTGATCCCGGTGTCCTCCAGCAGCTTCTCCAGCCGCTGGACGATCTGGCCGCGCTCGCGGGTCATCTGAGTGCGGGCCCGGGTCAGATCCCGCAGTTCGCGCACCGGCTGCGGTGGCACGAGCGAGGGGCGGACCAGGCCGTGGGCGCCGAGCTGGGCCAGCCAGGCGGCGTCGGAGACGTCCGTCTTGGCCGGGCAGGTTCTTGGCCTGCCGGGCATTGACCAGGATCACGTTCAAGTCCTGGGCCGGCAGGTAGTAGAACGGCTTTCAGTAGTCACTGGTCGCCTCGATCACCACCAGCGTGACCTCGGTGGCGAGCAGGTGGTCCCGCAGCGCGAGCACGGCGTTCGTCGTCGATGCCCATGTCGTGGTCTGGGTGGTGAACGACCCGCGACGCTTCGTGCTCGGGGTGCGGACGCACGCCTTGGCGTCCTTCTTGCTGATGTCCAGACCGGCGCAGCGTTCGTGCAGCACGTCCACGGCCTTGTTCCCTCCCTCACCCAACGGCCGGACAACTCGACGTTCCGGGAGGGCCAGGGTGGAACAGGAATTCTGACGCCCGTGCTCACAGCGACACTCCACGGTTCCCGTGGAAGGCCCCCAGCACCATGCTGACCTGCGAGCTCACCGGCATCACAGAAGCCTCGGTTTCGGCCGGAACGAACTCCTCCAGCGTCCCGGACCGGCATCGGTCAACATCAGGGCAGACGGAAGCATCTGCGGCGCGCGCCACGGCATTTACCACGCCCCCGGCGCGCACCGAAGGTGCGCTGAGTCGCTGACCTGCGAATTCGTGGGCGAGACGCTTGCATCGGTGACGCCTATGGAGGCTCTTCCGGAGATCCTTGACGCTCGGATGACGCTCGTGTCGGAAGTCTCTGCTGCACCGCCGTAGTGTGTCAGCGGCCAGTTCGGAATCCCCACGTACGGCCAGTTGTGATGTCACTCTTGGTTACGGCCCGGGCTCGACGTCTGACCCGATCGGTCACATGCGGATGAACGCGACCGGTTGTCGGGCCACGTCAGTGCCAGGCACAGGCGATCAGCTGTCCGCGGAGTGGGCGTCGGCAAGGGCCTCGCCGAAGAGCCGTCCGGCGAGTTCCACGCAGCGCATCCGGGCAGGAGAGAAGTCGTAAGGCATCTTGGTGATCGCTGCGGCGGCACTCATCTCTGTGCCCTCCTCCCCTTTCAGGTCGGCGTCGTAGATCTCGAAGATCTTCTCCTCGGCCGCGTCGAGACCAGCTGCCTCGATGGCCTGATTCATGGCCATTTGGTGAGCGCATCGCTGTACGGCGAGCTCTTCGACGCGCGGGTCGTCGGGTTCGACGCCGTCGTCGAGGGCGGCCTCGGCCGCCTCAAGACGGTCCTCCTCGGCCCGCAGGTCGGGGTGGGTGGCCAGCACGATGAACGTGCTGGCCTGGATGGCGGCGCCCAGCGGCCCGAAGATCCGTTCCGTGACTAGCAGTGCGTCCAGATCGGAGGGGCGCAACGCGCCCGGGGGCAGGTGGCTGAGCCGGTCCGTGACCAGTTCGGAGAGCAGCCCCAGCGGGCTGCCCACCGCCTGCAGGCGCTGAACAGCCGCGCGCCGACGTTTGATGGCGGCCTCCTGCGCCGCCAAGGTTTCCTCCAGCCTGCTCAGGACCGACTCGATATCCGGGGCTTGGTCCAGGGCTTCGTCTCCAGCTTCGTCCCGGGCTTCGCCGAAGGCGGCCCGCATGTCGTCCAGGCTGATACCGGCATCAGCCATCTTGCGGATCCACAGCAGGCGGGTCATGTCGTCATAGCCGTAGCGGCGGCGGCCGTCCCCGCCGCGCTCGGGCTCCGGCAGCAGACCGATCTCGTGGTAGTGGCGGATGGCGCGTGGGGTGATCCCGGCGAACGCAGCGGCATCACCGATCTTGACCTGCCGGGGAGGCGTGAGGGAGGGGTACATCGCAGACAGAGCCTTTCGTGCTGTGGTGCCCCGACCCCACCACATGCCGCTACGGCATGTGCAACAACCCCATCCAGGTACCACCGGAGCCAGGCCCTAGCTGCCGCCGGGACCGATCAAGAACGACGAACCATCCGGGAACGCAGAGTGACCACCGGCGGCCAGATAGCTCCCCGCCAAGTGGCCGCCGCTGGGGAATTCCCACTGACCGCCGACAGTAATGGTGGTGCGAGTGCCCATCCCGGTCGTGGATATCTCGGAGGCCGGGTGCCGGACGAGCCCGGACCGTAGTGATGTAGGCGGGGATGTTGCAGGCGGCTGCGGCGGTGAGGACGGTGAGGATGCCACCGACGGTAAGAGTGGCGATGTCGCCTTCGCCTCACACGGGCGTGGAGCCGGCGTCGGCGGTCCCGATGGGGAGCGACGTGGCGGCGAAGAGGGAGTCCGGGTCGACCGCAGACTTCACGGCGAGCAGACGTTGGGTGTTCGGCCCGTAGGAGTTCGCCACCTGAGGTGAGGTGAACTCCTGGGCGGCTCGGTCCAGGACGGTCGCGACGGAGCCGGAGACGCTCTGGACGCATCGCGTGCGAATCGCGCCCATCCGCCCGGGTGAGAACATGGCGTCCGTCGCGGCCAGCGCCGCGGAACGGGCGACCGGTCCAACCTCGGCGAGTACGGGTGTACCGAGCCTGGCCAGGGCACGCACCGGTCCGTTCTCGGCGTTCCCCACCTCGAGGTCCCCCGACCAGGTCGGTGCGACGTAAACCGTCGGTTTGCCGTCCGGGCCGGGAAGGAACCCCACGTCTACCGTCAGCTCGTCCGGACTGTCCTGATGGACCCCGCCGAGGTCGGCCAGAATGCTGGCGCTCTGGGCGATCGGGTACAGGATGGTTCCCGACACCACTGTCGGCACGGGGTGCAGGCGGATCCGCGCCGAGGTCACGACACCGAAGTTGCCGCCGCCGCGCAACGCCCAGAAGAAGTCGGGATGATGTTCGGCGTCGGTGTTCACCCGTGAACCGTCGGCCAGGACGACTTCGGCGCCGAGCAGGTTGTCGGCTGCAAGCCCGAACTGCCCGATCAGGGGACCGTGTCCGCCGCCGAGGGTGAGGCCGACCATTCCGACGGCGTCCGCTGTTCCGGTGACGGCGGTCAGACCCACCCGCTCGGCGGCGGATACGACGTCGGACGAGACGTGCCCCGCCACCCAACGTCGCGCAACGGTTGTTGCTGTCGATTCGAACTTCCCGCATGTCGGTCGGATCGAGAACCAGCCCACCAGGGCGGAACGCCCGGCCCCAGAAGTCGTGACCTCCGCCACGCACGGACAGCGGCACCCCATGGCCACGAGACGCGCGTATGGCTGTGACGTTGTTCAGCGGGCTCTGGCACAGATCTTGGGCAGCGGTCGCGGAGGGTAAACATGGTGTTCGATTGCGAGGGGTTGGTCTCGCGTGAGACCGAGTACGCCTCGCCGTCGGACAGGCGACAGTGACGCTCCATCAGGTCTCTGCGGGCCTCCGCAGTCGTCGACTGTGGCCGGTGACAGTGCTGGTCATGCAGGCCGATGCATCGTTCTGGGACTCACTGGTGTTCGACGGGATCGATGACGTGGACGTCGAGGCGGTGACCGCTGTCTTCGGCACCGTCGACATCGTGGCGAGAGGCCGGGCGGTGGGCGCGGTCTGTCCGGACTGCGGTCGGTTCTCGGAACGGGTGCACGACTCCTACCAGCGCAGGTTGAAGGATCTCCCACTCGGCGGGCAGGGCGTCGTCATCCTGCTGCGGGGCCGTCGCTTCATCTGCGACGACACCAACTGTTCGCGCCGCACCTTCGCCGAGCCGTTCGCGCAGCTGACCGCCCCGCACGCGCGCTTCACCACCCGGTTGAACCGCATGCTGGAGCGCATCGGGCGCGCGCTGGCCGGACGGGCCGGCGCCCGGCCGGCTGCCCAACTGGACCTCGGCGCTGGGCGGATGACCCTGCTGCGCAGGGTCATGGCACTGCCGGATCCGCAGTTCACCACGCCACGGGTACTCGGGGTGGACGACTTCGCCACCCGGCGTGGCCACTCGTACGCCACCGTGATCACGGACGGCGAACGCCACCGGCCCATCGACGTCCTGCCGGGACGCGAAGCGGCACCTCTGGCAGCGTGGCTGGCGGCCCACCCGGGAGTTGAGGTGATCTGCCGTGATCGCGCCGGCGCCTATGCCGAGGGCGCCGCGCTCGGAGCCCCGCGCGCGCTCCAGGTCGCCGACAGGTATCACTTGCTGCAGAACCTCGGCCAGGCCGTCGAGAAGTGCGTCGCCGCGCACCGCGACTGCCTGCGTTCCATCGCACCACAGCCGGACCATGCAGCCACCGAGGAAAACGCCGACGGGGCCTTTGCCGTCGAGCCGCACTCACTCCCTTTGCCTGCCGGTCGGCGGGCCGAGCGGATGCGCGCCCATCACGCCCTGGTCCACGGCCTGTTGAGCGAGGGGATGGGGCTGCGTGCCATCGCCCGTCACCTGGGCTGGGGGCGGCACACCGTCCAGCGGTATGCGCGCGCCGCCCGCTGGCAGGACATGGTCACCGGACGCAGTTCCCGCACCAGCCGCCTCGACATGCACCAGCCCTACCTGCAACGACGCATCGACGAGACCGACGGCGCGATCACCATCATCGAGTTACGCGAGGAACTCGCCGGCCGGGGTCATCCGGTGCCCTACAGCAGCCTGCGGGACTGGGCCCGCAGCCGCCTGCAGTGGCCCGACACGCCCGCCCCGGCCGCCGCGGCGCCCTCGGTCCGCACCGTCGTCGGCTGGATCACCCGGCACCCCGACACCCTCACCGAGGACGAGACCCGGCAGCTCAAGGCGGTGCTCGACGCCTACCCGGAGCTGGAGCAAACCCATGAACTCGTACGGGACTTCGCCCAGATGCTCACCCAGCGGACCGGCGATGACCTACCGGACTGGATCAACACCGCCCGCGCCGCACAACTGCCCGGGATCACCGGCTTCGCCCGCGGACTGACCTCCGACCTCGAAGCCGTGATCGCCGGACTGACCCTGCACTGGAGCTCCAGCGGCACCGAGGGCGCCGTGACACGCGTGAAAAAGATCAAGAGGCAGCTCTACGGCCGCGCCGGATTCGAACTGCTCCGCAAGATGATCCTGATCCAGTGACGCTCCGCAGCTACTCCTCAAGATCTGTGCCAAAGCCTCGATCTCGTGAACAAAGCCAGTTGTCTTGCTCCGTGTCCTGCGAGGCGGGGACGGAGTCGGGCGCTTTGGTGCGCGATGCCGAGGAGCAGCTGCGGCCGGAACTGCGGTGAGTGCAGTGAACGGCATCGCCGACGGAGCGGGGCCGTTCGATCCGGGCGGGAGTGCTCAGCTGGCCGGGCCGCCGACGAGGACCGACCAGCCGCCGTCGACCCGCAGAGTCGTGCCGGTGGCCGCGCGGAGCGCGGGGTCGGCGGCCAGTGCCACCGCGGCGGCGACATCGTCGGGCTCAAGCACCCGGCCCAGCACGGACTCGCGGGCCAGGACGGCGCCGCGCTCGCCGGTCAGGACTTCAGCGGTGGCCGGCGTCCGGACTGCCCCGGGGGCGACGACGAGCACGCTGACGCCCTCGCGCGCGCTCTCCGCAGCGACGTGGCGGGCGAAGGTGGCCAGCGCGGATTTCGCTGTGCCATGCGCGAGCCGGCCTTCGCCGACGTAGTCCGCAGCGGTGCTGCCGATGTAGATGATCCGACCCGCGCCCTGCGCCCGCATCGGCGCGAGGACGCGCTTGGTGATGTGGAAGGCACCGGCAAGCTCGCCGGTGACCTTGGCCTCGAAGGCCGCCCATGACAGATCGGCCAGCGCAGCGAACGGCGGCGGAGCGGTATTGGCGTTGACGACGACTGTGTCGATCCGCCCGTGGGTGGCGAGGATCCCGGTCACCAGCTCATCGACGGCGGGCGGGTCGGTGACGTCGGTGCGGCGGTCTGCGCGTGCGGCCGGTGCGCGAAGGTGAGACATCGACGTCCTCGTACTGGGGTATCGGGGCCGTGGGGGCTCCCGCGGTCTGCGAC
>NZ_JBFAHW010000109.1:0-35030 GCF_040654355.1 Streptomyces sp. NPDC050704
AAAAAAAAAACTTTAAAAATACTTTTACTTATTTTTTATTTTTATACAACTGTTTCATATACACATCTTTTTCCTGCCCAAAACCCCAAAAACCCCCCCGGCAGCTGCCTGGGGCGTCGTCGCGGGTCGCTCGAGTGTGGCCGGCTCATTGCCTGCGCTTGTGGATCTCCGCGGTCAGGGCGGGCAGGACCGTGTGCAGGTCGCCGACGACACCGAAGTCGACGAGGTCGAAGATCGGTGCTTCCTCGTCCTTGTTGACAGCCACGACGGTCTTCGACGTCTGCATGCCGGCCCGGTGCTGGATGGCTCCGGAGATGCCGCCTGCGACATAGAGCTGCGGGGAGACGGTCTTGCCGGTCTGCCCGACCTGAACGGTGTGCGGCATCCAGCCCGAGTCGACAGCGGCACGCGAGGCACCGACGGCCGCGCCAAGAGCGTCGGCGAGTTTCTCGACCGGGCCGAAGTCGCCTCCGGTGCCACGACCACCGGAGACGACGATCGCCGCCTCGGTGAGCTCAGGGCGGCCGGTGGCCGCGCGCGGCTGGGTGTCCTCGATCCGGGCGGCCTTGGCGGCGTCGGAGATCGTCACCGCGAACGGCGTGACGGTACCTGCACCGGCCGACTCCTCCGGCGCGGCCGAGTTGGGCTTGACCGTGATGACCGGAGTGCCGGTGGTGACCTGGGCCGTGACGGTGTGGCCGCCGGCGAAGACCGACTGCGTGGTGGTGCCGTCGGCCTCGACGTCGACGGCGTCCGTGATCAGACCCGAGCCGATCTTGATGGCCAGGCGACCGGCCACTTCCTTGTTCTCGGCCGAGGAGGGCAGCAGGATCGCGGCCAGGTCCCTGTCGGCGGCGAGCTGCTCCAGCGCCTCCGCCTTGGGCGCCACGAGATGGTCCCTGATCTCGGAGTCGTCGATGACGTAGACCTTCTCGGCGCCGTAGGGCTTGACCGCGTCGGCGACCGCCTGCCCTGCCTCGGCGCTGCCGATGAAGACCGCCGACGGCTCGCCGAGCCGTCTGGCGATCGTGAGCAGCTCGTACGTCGGCTTCTTGACCGTGCCCGCCAGGTGGTCGACGAGGACCAGAACCTCAGACATCGCTCGTCCCTTCTCAGATGAACTTCTTGTCTCAGATGAACTTCTTGATGGCGAGGAAGTCGGCAAGCGCCATGACGCCCGAGCCGTCCTCGTCCTTGACGATCTCGCCTGCGGTGCGCGGCGGGCGGGCCGTGATGGTCTCGACGGTGGTGCGGGACGCGTCCAGGCCGACCAGGGAGGAGTCGACGCCGAGATCGGCCAGGTCCCAGGTCTCCAGGGGCTTCTTCTTCGCCGACATGATGCTCTTGAACGACGGGTAGCGAGCCTCGCCCGACTGGTCGGTCACCGACAGCACCAGGGGCATGGTGGCGCCGACCGACTCCGTCGCGGCGTCCCCGTCGCGACGGATGCGGACCCGGTCGCCCTGGGTCTCCACCGCCGATGCGAGGGTGACCTGAGGGACGCCCAGGCGTTCGGCGAGCATTGCCGGGACGATGCCCATGCCGCCGTCGGTCGAGGCCATCCCGGTCACGACCAGCTCCGGCACGGCACCGCCACCGGCCTTCTTCACCGCCTCGGCGAGCACCAGTGAGGTGGCGATCGCGTCGGAGCCGGCGATGGCGTCGTCGCAGACGTGGACGGCTTTGTCCACGCCCATCTGCAGAGCCTTGCGGAGGGCGTCCTCCGCGTCGTCGGGACCGACGGTCAGGGCCGTGACCTCGATCTCCTCGTCGGCGCGGTTCTCCTTGATTCGGAGCGCCTGCTCCACGGCGTACTCGTCGAGTTCGGAAAGCAGACCATCGACGCTGTCTCGGTCCACTGTGCTGTCCGGCTCGAACCGGCGGTCGCCGGTGGCGTCGGGCACGTACTTCACCAGGACGACAATGTTCATGGAAGCGAGATCCTTTGGTCAGTTGGCAGCCAGGGCGGCCGCACCCTTCAGGGCGACGAGATTGCTGTTGAGCACCACGACTCCGCGGTCCGGGAACTGCTGCCGGTACCTCTCGTAGGCGGAGGAGACGATGGTGCAGGCGATGACGACGGACTGCGCCTCGCCCGCCGCGGCCAGATCGGCCACGATGCGGTCCACTGCCTCCGCCGCGCCGCGCGGATCCTCCAGGATGGCGTCACCGTCCCAGCCGATGGCGGTCACGCCCACGCAGTCGGCCCCGCGTCCGTAGCCGTCGATCAGGCCGCCGATGACCTCGACGGCCTCGGGGATGTCGGTGATGACGGCGAACTTCGGGCCGAACTGCGTGGTGACGCCGGTGGTCAGTTGCAGCGGTCCGACCACCGGGATCCGTGAGGCCTCACGTGCTTCGGCGAGTGCGGGATCGTAGTGGCAGGCGATGACGATCGCGTCGTAGTGGTCGGCGTTGGCCTGCTCGACCGCCGTGAGGATGGCCTCGGACTGGGCCGTGTCGTAGTCGACGTCCTCGGACTCGAAGCGCTCCACGTGCTGAGCGGAGACCGTGTGCTCCACACGCCCGGCCAGCAATGAGGTGAGTACGGCATCGAACTTGTCGTCGTTCTCGGGCTTCTCGAAATGGAACGGGGTCAAGAAGAGCACGCGCGGCACTTCGCCCGACTCGGCCTGTGCGGAGCCGGACGCCGCCCAGTTGACGGGCGCGATCGACAGCAGCAGGCGGGTGCCCGGTTCTCCGCCGTAGCGGACAACGGCGCCCTCAGGGAGTGCGATCAGCTCGCCGGTGCCGGCCCGCACCGGGAACTCGCCCTCGTCCCCGGCAACGAGCAGTGCCGCCTCGCCGCTGATGACGTAGATCGACTCCTCGTACCGCAGAGTCCAGCGGTCCGTGTACCCGCCGTCGGGGAAGGTCATGAAGTAAGTGCCGAGCTCGCCGAATTCGGCCTGCGCGGTGCGATGCTCGATGACTGCCGGGCCGAACGGCTTGGCCCTGCTCTCGTCGAAGGGCAGGACGGTCGCCTTCGGAGGGGTGGGCATGTCTGCTCCTCGGATGGGGTGTGAGGCAGGGGTGCGGACAGGTGATCAGGCGGTTCGTGGCTGAGCGGCTCCGGTGCGGGTGAAGTCCGTCTCGGTGGCGTTCAGCAGCCGCCGTTCCCTGATGTAGGGCTGCGGCTCGGCAGGGTTCGGGCTGTCGATCTCCCGCGCCAGCCGGTGGCCGGAGAAGACGGCGTCGGCGATGAAGCTGGGGCGCAGCGAGTCTCCGATGCGGTACAGGCTCGTCAGACCGGCACCGCTCCACTCGGAGTGACGGTCCTGGAGCTCCCGATAGAGATCGGAGTGGGCGACGCGCTGACCCACGACGACCACCGTGTCGACGCCGACCTCGACCGGGCCGGCCAGGGTCTCGACCGCGATGGTGTCAGCGCCCGCTCGACCCAGGCTGCCGCTGGGGAAGATACGTACACCGAGCGCGCGCAGGTCCTGCGTCATACGGGCGTCCTCCATCGTGTGGTGGAGGTAGGAGCCGAAGGCCGGGGCCGGTGTTGCCGCGGCGACCTCGTGTCCGTGTGCCGCAAGGTGTTCGGCGATCCCAGGGCCGACGAAGTAGCCGTCGGTGTCCCAGACGAGGACGCGGTGACCGATCGTGGCCTCCCCCGACATCACTTCCTCGGGCGTGAGCACGTTCCCTCGGTAGGAGTCACCGAGGGACAGCGGGCGACGGTCGTAGGGCGAGACGGCGTCGGCGGCATAGTGCGATCCCGTGGCGACGACCACGATCTCGGCGCCGTAGTCGAGGATGTCGTCGGCGCCCAGGCGGGTGTTGAGGATCGTGGTGACGTTCTTCAGCTTGGAGAGCTGGTGCTCGCGGTACTCCACGACGTGCCGCCATTCCTGGCGGCCCGGCAGCTTGGTGATCCAGTTCAGGCTGCCGCCGACCTCCCCGGCGGCGTCGACGAGATGCACCATGTCGAAGCCCCGCTTGCCGAGGACCATGGCGCATTCGAGGCCGGCGGGACCGGCTCCCACGACCAGGACGGCCCGGTCGCGGTTCGCGGCCGTCTCGAAGGACTCCGGGTGCCAGCCGCGGCGGAACTCCTCCCCGATGGTCGGGTTCTGCGTACAGACGATGCGTCCGTTCGCCGTGTTCGCGCGCGAGACGCAGAGGTTGCAGCCGATGCACTCCCGGATGTCCTCGATACCGCCGTCGCGGATCTTGGCCGGCAGGAAGGGGTCGGAGATACCGGCGCGAGCGGCCCCGATGAAGTCGGCCTGCCCCGACTTGATGACCTTCACCATGGTGTCGGGGCTGTTGAGGCGGCCGACGTTGACGACGGGCTTGGTGGTGTACTGCTTCATCCGGCCGGTGAACGGCGCCTCGTGGTTCTCCCGCGCGGTACGGGAGGACTGGGCGTCCTGGCCCCAGTCGGCCCCGCCGATGATCAGGTCCCAGTAGTCCACGACGTCGTCGAGGTACCGAAGCACCCGAGGGGCCTCACCGTCGTGTCGCATACCGCGGTCGCCGAGCCCGAGAGGTGCGTCCAGGGTGTCGACTCCGAACCGCAGGCCGACCGCGGCACGGTCGCCGACGGCGGCACGCACCTTCGTCAGCACCTCCCTGGCGAAGCGGGCGCGGTTCTCGAACGACCCGCCGTAGGCGTCGGTGCGGGTGTTGTAGTACGGGATCAGAAAGTGCGAGATCAGCGACGCGGCGTGACCGAGGTGCAGGGTGATCAGGTCGAAGCCGGCGTCCACGGCACGCAGTGCCGCCTGCACATGGAGGTCCTGGATACGGGCGATGTCCCGCTCGTGGATCGCGGCGGCCGTGCCGGCGTAGGCGATCGGGAGCGTGCCCTCTCCGGCGACCGGGTCGACGGCGTGAGCGACCAGGCGGCCTTCGGACGCGACCGACATCGAGGCGTGGTACTCGAGCTCGACCCCGGCGAGGGCGCCCCCCTCGTGAATCCGCTCGACGATCCGGCGGGAGTTGCGCACGTCCCCCTCGTCCCACAGACGGCCCAGGACATAGGGGCTCTTGTCGGTCTCGGGGGCCACCGAGGTCGCCTCGGTGAACACCACACCCCAACCGCCCTGGGCCTTCATGCCGCGGTAGGCCGCGTGCATGTCGGGATACTCGCTGCCGTAACCGCTGGCGTGAGGCGTCTGCCAGAAGCGGTTGGGGGCCGTCTTGGGGCCGATCACGACCGGCTCGAAGAGGATGTCGTAGCGATCGGCGCTCATCGGCGTCCCTTTCTGTGGAGGCTGGACACGACCGCTGCCGGGCAGCTGGTCCAGGGATGCTGGACGAGGCGGTGCATCAGCCCGCGGCCTTCAGCATGACGTGCTTGACCTGCGAGTATTCGTCGATGGCGTGGGCCGAGAGTTCCTTTCCGTAACCGGACTGCCCGAATCCGCCGAAGGGCATCTCGTTGGCCAGGACGAGGTGCTGGTTGAGCCAGACGGTCCCGAACGTGAGATCCCGCGTGAACCGAAGACTGCGGTCCACGTCGGTCGTCCAGACGCTGGCGGCCAGGCCGTAGTCGACACCGTTCGCCATCTCCAGCATCTCGTCGTCCGAGCCGGCACGCTGGATCGTGACCACCGGGCCGAAGACCTCGCGCTGGACGATCTCGTCGTCCTGCCGGACACCGGTGATCACCGTGGCCTCGTGGAACCAGCCCGGACGATCGATGCGCCCACCGCCGGACCGGACCGCGGCGCCTGCGGCAAGGGCACGCTCGACAAAGCCCTCCACCCGTTCGAGCTGCCGCTGTGAGATGACGGGGCCGAAGTGGGAGGACGCATCCTCGGGATCGCCGCACCGCAGGTCGGCCACGGCCTTGCAGTAGGCCTCGACAAAGGCGTCGTACGCGCCGTCCTCGACGATGACACGGCAGGGGGCGGTGCAGTCCTGGCCCGCGTTGAGGAAACCGGTCCCGGCCAGCTCGGCGGCCACGGCGTCCAGCGGCGCGTCGGCGAACACCAGCGCCGGAGCCTTGCCACCGAGTTCCAGGTGGACGCGCTTGAGCGTGGCGGCGGCCGCGGCGGCGACCTTCTTGCCGGTGGAGACGTCCCCGGTCAGGGACACCAGCCGCACGGCGGCGTGCTCCACCAGGGCCGCCCCGGCGGTGCCGTCACCGAGTACGAGGTTGAGGACCCCGTCGGGGAGCACCTCCTGGGCCAGCTGGGCGAAGAGGATCGTCGACAGGGGTGTCAGTTCGGAGGGCTTGAGAACGACCGTGTTGCCCGCCGCGAGTGCCGGGGCGAGCTTCCACATCGCCTCCATGAGCGGGTAGTTCCACGGGGTGATCAGTCCGACCACGCCGAGCGGGCCGCGCCGGGTCATGGACGTGCTCCCGCCCACGTACTCGCCTGCCGCCGCGGCATGCGAGACGCGGGCGGCACCCGCCATGAAGCGAAGGACGTCGGCGTCGTACGCGATCTCCTCGCGGGCCAGGATCAGCGGCTTGCCCACGTTGACGCTCTCCGCCCGGGCGAAGTCCTCGCCGGCGGCCTCAAGACGGTCCGCGAGGGTGAGCAGCAGCGCGGCCCGCTCGGCCGGTGTCGTACGACCCCATGTGCCGAAGGCCGCAGTGGCCTTCTCGACGGCGGCGGCAACCTCATCGGGCGTCGCGTTGCGGTAGGCGCCGAGGGGCTCGCCGGTCGCGGGGTTGTGGGCGACGGAGACGTTGCTGCCTTCGGGGGCGGCACGCCAGTGCTCGAAGAGCGGACCTGCGAGTGGGTCGGTGGGCATTCGGACGTCGACCTCCTTGGAACGGTGAGGCGGGGCTTCGACCCGGGGCGGGGCCGCTTCGTGGCGGCCAGTTTTGTCTCGTGCCGCCGGCCCGGGAACTGTGAACCGCACAAGGTCCGGCGAGGCCAGTTGTGAATCCAACAGACGTGCAAGACGGCGCGACGACGATCTACTGTGCGGCGATCGTGGCCCGCAGCGCCTCGGCGAGGTCATCGGGGAGCGGTCGTGACGTGGCCGTCGCCGCGTCGACGTTGACGTAGACCAGCTGGATCTCGGCGATGGTGTCCGGGCCGCGGGCCACGTGCACGCCGAGGCCGAAACTGGACGTGCCGACGCGGGTGCACCGGGCGGTGACGTCCAGCAGGTCGTCGAAGCGCGCCGGCTTGCTGAACGTGAGCGTTGCCGATACCACCGAGGGATCGGCCCCGGCGGCGACGAGCTCCGCGTAGGGCCAGCCGAGTGCGCGGAAGAACTCGGTCATCGCCACATCGGCGAGTTCGAGATAGCGGGCGTTGAAGAGGAAGCCCTGGGCGTCGGCCTCGTGGTAGCGGACGCGGTGCTGGTAGTCCGTCATCGTCACGCCCCTCGGTCCGGCTCAGCTCTCGCGGCCGGCGAGGAGCTTCGGGTAGAGGTCGAGGCGGCGCAACTTGAGCCCGGGAACCTCCGGGTTGTCGCGCGAGGCGAGCAGCAGGTCCCGGTCCAGGTCGACGTAGACGATCTCCTCCTTGTCACTGGTGGCCTCGGCGAGGATGCCGTCGTTCCGGCCGAACGTCCTGTCCACGGGGCCTGTCGCAAGGGCACGGCCGACCGTGTGCATCGGGCCGTCGGCAGGCAGGCCGCTGTGACCGATGAGCGGCGACATGACGACGTACGCCTGGCTTTCCATCGCACGGGCCTGGCAGCCGACCCGCACCCGGTGGACGCCGCGGCGGTTCCAGGTGAGCGAGGGGCAGAAGATCAGCTCGACTCCGCGCTCCACCAGTGAACGGGAGAGTTCGGGGAACTGGATGTCGGCGCAGATCAGCAGTCCCACCGTGAACGGGCCGACGGTCGTCACCAGCAGGTCGTCCCCACCCTGGGTTCCCATCGCGTGTTCCGGTGGGGTGAGGTGGATCTTGTCCTGCTGCTCCACACGGCCGTCGGGGAACACGATGTATGCGGTGTTCCGCAGTGATCCGTCATCCGCCGTGCGGTTGTGGCTGCCGCCGATCACGACGATCTCGTGCTCCCGCGCCATGCGGACGAGTCCGTCCACGATGCCCTCGGTGTAGCCGGTCAGGCCGTGCCGGTAGTCGTCGGCGACCGTGTCGGTCGTGACGATGTGGTCGTCGAAGCTCGCCAGGAGGCCGGTGCTCGCCAGTTCGGGGAGCACCACGACATCGGCTCCGGATGCGGCCGCCTCGGAGACCATCGACTCCACGTGGGCGAGGAAGGAGTCCAGGGTGGGCTCGGCCCTCAGCGCGAACTGGGTAACGGCGATCTTGAGGGGGTTCATCAGGCTGCGTTCCCTTGCTCCGACACGAGGGCCGCCACCGCATGGCGGTCGACCTTGCCGGTGGTGGCGTTGTTCGGCAGACGGTCGACGCGGACCAGCCGCGTCGGCACCTTGTACGCGGCCAGCTGCTCGCTCAGGTCACGGCGGATGCGGTCGGGATCGAAGCTCGTCCCCTCCTCGACCACGACGGCCGCGGCGACGGCCTGCCCGTAGACCGGATCGGGGAGCCCGACCACGGTGGCATCGCGGACGCCGGGTTGCTCGCGAAGAGCACGCTCGACCTCCGCCGGGGAAACATTGCTCCCGCCCCGGATGATCATGTCGGAGAGGCGGCCCACGACGTAGACGAACCCGTCCTCGTCCATGCGGACCAGGTCCCGCGTCCGGTACCAGCCGTCCGGCGTGAGCGCCTTGGCGGACTCATCCGCGTCACGCCAGTAGCCGAGCATCAGGCCGGGGCCGCGCGAGAATGCCTCGCCGACCTCACCTGCCGGCACGTCCTTCCCGTCGGGATCGACGATCCGCAGTTCCGAGCGCGGAACGAGTCGGCCCGCGGACCCCGGCACCGGGTACGGGTCGACGACGGGGTCATAGGTGATGAGCGGGAAGCACTCCGAGGCGCAGAACGTGTCGTGCACGGGGCGGCCCGCGAGCTCTGCGAATCGCTGGAAGGCGGCCTCGTTGCGCGGCTCGCCGCCGGAGACCGCGAGCCGCAGCGAGGAGAGGTCCGGTCGGCCGGAAGACCGTTCGAGGTGATCCACGAGCTTGGTGAAGACGGTCGTCACACCGGGGAGGAAGGTGGCGCGATCGCTCTCGATGGCCTCGACCAGAAGCTCGGGGCGGGCCCGACGCAGCGCGATGACCGTTCCGCCGACCAGCAGGGTCGCCATGGATGTGCTGTCCAGGCCGTAGAGCCAGGCCATCGGCAGACACACGATGGTCCGGTCGGCCGACGTCAGACGCCAGACGTCGGCGTAGGTGCGGGCGCCGTTGTACAGGGCGGTCTGCGACAGCATGATCGCCTTGGGGCGGCTGGTCGTACCCGACGAGTAACAGATGAGGGACACCGGCTCGCGCAGGTCCGGCGGGTTCGGCATCGTCCCCGCGCGCACGGGAGGCGGCGAGAAGTCCGCCCCGTCCATGACGGCAACGGGGAGCTCCTCCGCAGCGGCGCGCACCGTGCCGGACGTGGCGCGGTCGACCAGCACGAGTGCGGGGTCGGCGTTGTGCAGCGTGTAGCGGAGATCCTCGCGCCCGGTCGAGGGGTAGATCGTGGCCAGGACCCCGCCCGCGGTCCATACGGCGAGAGCCGAGACGAGGAATTCCGACGAGTTCTCGGCGACGAGCGCGACCCGGTCACCGTGCCGCAGCCCGGCTTCGGCCAGGCGGTCGGCGCGCCGGTCGATCTCCTCGACGAACTCGCGGTAGGTGGTGTGACGGCCTTCGTCGATCACTGCCGTGGCCGTCGGCCGCGCGGCGGCGACATGACGCAGTTCGACAAGGTAGTCGCCGCGTGTCCCTACGTCTCCTGGCATGACCTCTCCATGGTTGGTCGCGGAACGCCGGCCGCACCGTCCGGGACGGGGCTCGCCGTGTTCCGACACGGTAAGCGCGGGCCACCCACGGCTGAATTGGTGGTTGTCCCGCGCCGCGAGGCGGTGTTCGGAGAAATACCGATGCGCGGGAGGATGTCCCGCCGGCGGTGGGGCGACCTAGTGGGCGGCCGCGAGCGAGGGACGGTCGGCCTTCAGCGCGGTGGCGAACTCGCTCTGCTCGCCGGCGATCAGCTCGGCGAGGACCTGCCCGGAGACAGGCGCGCTGGCCACTCCCCAGCTGTGGCCCGCGTTCACGTGGGCGGCGTCGAGCCGGTCGACGATCGGCAGGTGATCGGGGGTGTCGCTCATCAGGCCGGCCCAGAGCCCGGTGACGCCGAGGTGGGCATGGCCGGGGTAGCGCTCCAGCGTGGTCGAGATCATGGCCTCGGTCGAGGCGACGCTGATGTGCGGGTTGAGCGACCCGTAGGCATCGATACCGGCGCCGATCACCAGGGCACCACTGCGGTTCTGCGCCAGGGAGTCGTCGTAGTCCAGGCGGTCGGGCCCCTGCGCGGGCCGGGCGTGGGGATGCGCGAAGACGCTCGGCTCGTACTGGGGCAGATCGGTGAGAGCGCCGCAGTGCACGACCCCACGAGGGCCGTGGAGGATCGCGCTCGGCCGCTGGTCGACGGGCTGGGTGACCACCTGTCCCATACGGGCCGTGGTGACGGGCAGCGTGATGCCTTCCGCCGTGAGGTTGAGCGTCCAGGCACCGGTCGCCCACACGACGCCGGAGGCCCGGATGTCGCCGCGGACCGTTCGGACACCGTCGACGTGGTTGCCCTGCCGGATGACGGAAAGGACGGCGGTGTTCTCGTAGAGACGCACACCCGACCGGACGACCGCCGCGCTCAGGGCGCCGATGAACTGCTGGGTGTCGATCTGCGCGTCCTCGGCGCAGTGGACTGCTCCGATCGCGGTCGCGGGCAGCAGCGGAGCATGCTTGGTCGCCCGGCTCGCCGACACCAGCTCGATCTCGACGCCGGCGGCGCGCCGGTCCCGGACATAGTCCTCGAGGATCCGGCCCTGCTCCTCGGTCTCGAAGAAGAACAGACCACCGAGCTTGCGGTACTCGAAGACGTCTCCGAGTTCCTCGACGTACTCGGCGTACTTCGCCTTGGCCGCGCGGGCGATCGCGAGTTCGACACCGCTGCGACGGGTCTGGACCCAGAGGCAGCCGGGATTGCGGCCCGAGGCACCGAACGCAGGGAAACGCTGTTCGACGACAGCGACGTCGAAGCCCCGTCGGCGTAGCTCGAAGGCCGTGCACAGACCGGCGAGTCCCGCACCGACCACCACGATGTCTGAGGTTGCAAGAACGTCCGGGCTCACGATGGACCGGGTCCCTTCTGTAAGGGTCGAAGCGTCACTGCGTCGCTGTCCATCCTGCCGCCTTGAGGTCGGCGGCGAGGTCGCGACGAGGGACGACGTAGGAGACGTCCTCAGCCGGAATCACCCGTCCGACCGTACCGGAGGCGTACTCCTCGGAGATGTGGGCGACCACCCCGGGCAGCGTTCCGAGGACGGTCAGTGCGGTCGACTCCTGCGGGGTGAAACCGAGTGCGATGGTGATCGCGGCGAGCATGCCGACGTCGTTGATCGGGAACTCCTCGCGGCCGGGGAGCCTGATGAAGGCCCGGTGCACCGCCTCGTACAGTTGCGCCGGCTCGCCCCACAGACCGGCGTCGACCGCGATCTGCCGCAGTATCCGGGCACGGGGGTCGGTTCGCTTGAAGACCGGGTGTCCGAACCCGGGGATCCTCAGCCGTGCGGCGCGGGCGTCGGCCACCACCTTTTCGGCGAACGTGTCGATCCCCGGCTTGCCCGCCGCCTCGTAGGCCGCGTAGGTGTCGGCGATGAACCGCGCGCTGTTCTCCGTCGCCAGACCGTACTCACCGGCGGCCAGGACCGCGGTGGCCAGGCCGGCCTGCATGTTCGGGTTCGCCGACACGACGTAGCGGGCCGCGGCCGTCCCCGCCTTCTCCAGGCCGTAATCGAGGACGCCGGTCAGGACGGCGTCGAGGACCCGCGCCTCCTGCGGGGTGGGGAGTCGGCCCTTGACCAGCAGGTACGTGGACGAGGTGAAGGAGAGGCCGATGAGGTCGTCCAGCTTGTAACCCCGGACGAAGACGGTGTCGGGCGTGACCTCGCTGACCGCGGAATGCCAGTACGGGGCTTCGTTCGTGTCGGCCTTCGTCATGACGCGACGCTCTCCTTCGTTCTGTGCGGATGAACCCGCAATCTAGAAGGTCGGCATCCATCGTCCAATTGGACGTTTTCCCATGGAGAGCCACAATCGTTGGAGAACCACCAAGTACGTCGTCAATTCATTGAACTAGTCTGCGAGTAATTTCCCGTTGGATCGCCGCGGTCCGCGTTGCCGCCCAGCGAAAAGGTCGCCATGCCCGTCTCGCATCACTCCGTCGAGCTGGGCACGGTCCTGACCGAGCTCGGTTCGAGCGTGCGTCTGATGGCCGGCGGCTCGGTGGACCTGACCCGTCCCGTCTGTGGTGCGACCGTCTGGGTGCCGGGCGATCCAGTGCCCGCCGACACCTCCGTGATCGTGGTCTGTACCGGGTTGCGGGCGGGCATCGAGGCGGTCTTCCCGGTCCTGGAGGCGAAGGGTTCCCGCGTCGTTCTGCTCTGCGGCGCACCGAACGGAGCCGAGGACATCGACGCCACGAGGGTGGCGGACAACGTCGTGGGCGTGGTCGGCGCCGACGCCGGCGAGGTGGTCGCGTCCGTCGCGCGATCCAGTCAGAGCGTGGAGGAAGCCGTCTCGCGACGCCTCGGGGCGCTCCAGCGATCGCTGAGCCTCGCGCTCTCCGATCCTGCACCGATCCCGGCCCTGCTCATCCGTCTCAAACGGGTCAGCAACGCGACGACCGCGCTCATCGACCGGCACGGTGACATCGTGCACGCGACCGGTCCGCTGCCGCGCACGCTCCTGTTCGACGAGATCTCGTCGACGAAGGCCGACACACAGACGCTGGACATCGATGGCTGGCGTGGTCTCGCGGCCCGTGTCACGGACCCCTCCTCCCCGGACGAGCACACCGGTTGGCTGGTCGTCGCGAGTCGACGTCCCGACTTCCCGGATGTCTACGCCACGTCCGCCGTGCATGTGGCGGCCAGTCTCGTCGAGGCCAACCAACGCATGGGCGTCCTCGTTCGGCAGCAGGAACGGGCGGTACGCGCTGCGGTGCTCGAACAGGCACTGGCACTTCGCAGGGAACGTCACGACGCGGAGCTCGCCGCACGAGTCGCGGGGCTGGGGATCACGTTTGACACAGAAGTCCGAGTCGCCGTCGCGATGTTCGCCCGGTCCCCGCGCAGCGACCAACGCCGACAAGCATCCGACTCCCTTGCGAACTCGTTGGGACAGATACTCTCCGCAGCCGGGTATCCCTCGCTGATCACGGCCCGCGGGAACGGGGTCACGTTCCTCGTCCAGTGCGGCGTGGCCGCCCTTCAGCGGCTTCTGGGAGCTCACGAGGGCGAACTGCCCCCACTACAGACAGGGATCGGACGGACCGTCACGACTGTCGGCGCGGTCGTCGACTCGTACAACGACGCCCAGCTCGCCGTGCGCACGCTCCGGCGCGTCGCACAGGAGCAGCGGCTCATGGTGTACGAGGACTTCGACTTCGCCACGCGGCTCTTCGCCGATGTCGGCCTGGAGCGGATGGTGGCGTGGGCCGAGGACTTCCTCAAGCCGCTCGCGGACCGGGACAACCTGCTCGCCGGCCTGCGCTCCTACTTCGAGCACGACCAGAACGTCAACGTGGCCGCCGAGGCCCTCAGCATCCACCACAACTCGCTGCGGTACCGCCTGACCAAGGTCGAGGAACTCCTGACGATCAACCTCAAGCAGCCTGCCGCGGTCTCCTCGGTCTTCCTGGCCCTCACCGCCATCGACCTGACCAGAGAGCCCGGTGCCCTCAAGCGCCGGGCCTCCCGATCGAACGACGAGCTCCCGGTCGGCGAAGTCGGTGCTGCTCGAGGTGTCACCGGCTTCGGGAGTGACGGACGCGGCGACATCGGGGTGGCTTTCGGCCCCGAACGGTGAAGGCATCCGTTCAAACGCTTTGGTGAAGCGACGATTCGGTCCGGTGAATTTGGGGATTTCCACGGTCCCCCGCAAAAGCCGTCGCGCCCAGAATCTAGAGGTCCCATCCTCTCCGAACGATAGGAGCCCCTGGTGAGCCAGGCAGCCGCCGTTCAGGCGCCCGTCGAGCGCGGCCTCTACTTCGACGAGTTCACCGTCGGCCAGTCGTGGGTCACGCCGGCCCGCACCATCACCGACGCCGACCTGGTGGCCTTCGCCGGCATCTCCGGCGACTTCAACCCCCTGCACACGGACGAGGAGTTCGCCAAGCGGACCCAGTTCGGCGGCCGCATCTTCCACGGCCCCGGGGTGTTCGCGGTCGCGACCGGACTCGAGTCCCGGCTCGGTATCAAGGAAGGCACCGCGATCGCCTTCCTCGGCATGACGTGGAACCTCAAGGGCCCCGTGCGGATCGGTGACACCATCCGCGTGGAGCAGCGGGTCTCCGAGCTGCGGCCGTCGAAGTCCAAGCAGGACCGCGGGATCGTGACCTTCGACGTCCAGGTGAAGAACCAGCACCACGAGGTCTGCCACGACGGTCAGTGGTTCGTGATGTTCCAGCGCCGGACCTGACCGGCCCTGCCATCACCGGCTCCCTGTGGCCCGGCCTCGACAGGCCGGGCCACAGCCGCGTCCGGGGCATCTACCGGCCGAGGATGACGCTCACCACGTCGACCGCGCGGTGGCCGCTGTTGACGGCACCCTCGATCCAGGTGCGCCAGACCGAGTCGTCGACATCGGTCCCGGCGAAGACGACGCGGTCCTCGGGCTCGTTCATGGCGCGAAGGAAGTCGTACGCCTGCCCCGGACGATCGACGCGGTACGTCCCGTCGAAGAGCGGGTCGGCGTTCCAGTCGTGGGCGTCCACGGCGAGCACCTCGGCGTCGGGGTAGTACTCGCGCACCGCCGCCTCGACCTGTTCCCGGTTCGTGGGGTCGATCCTGGCGGCGCTTTCCCCGCCGAAGCCCATGAGAACGGAGGACCCGTCGGCGAGCTCGTAGCCGAGACAGATGGCCTGCAGGGTTCCCACACCGAGCGCGAAGGGGCGCGGCGGCGTGTTCCGTACCACCATCGACGGCTTGTAGGCGCGGCCTTGGTGGTTCACGGCGAGGAGTTTCTGTTTGTCGGCGGCCAGAGCCGGGTTGAAGTCGATGTGCCGCAGGACATTGGTGGGCGCCGCGACGACGCAGGACCGTGCCTGAACGGACCGGCCATCGCCGGTGCGGACCGTCACGCCGTCCTCACCCTGCTCGATCCGTACGACATGGTGGGCGAGGCGGATCTCCAGCCGGGACTCGTCCACCATACGGTCCAGCAGAGTGCCGACACCGCCCACGAAGCGTTCCGTCAGCGCGCCGTAGAACCCGTACGGGCTGTGTCCGAATCCCGCGGTCTGGGCGATGAAGCCGAGCATGGAGACCTCACGGGGATCAGCGCCCGTGTACCAGCCGACGGTCGCGTAGAGCAGGTCGCGGGTGGCCGGCCCGAGGTCGAGCGGGGCGATGAACTCGTCCACCGAGATGTCCAGGTCGCGGATCGGCTGGGTGCTGATCCGCTGGGAGGGCGCGATCCGCTTCGACGCGTCCCGCAGGTGTCCGACGGCCCGCTCGAGGTCGGCGAGTTCAGCGGCCGGTACGGGGAAGGAGCGCAGGGTGCCGTCCGTCAGGAACGCGGCAGCGCCGGGAGGCATGTCTTCGGTCAGCGCGATGCCGTATCGCTGGATCTCGCGGCGGATGCCGGGCTGAAGGTCAGGGTTGACCCAGCTGCCGCCGAGTTCGACCCTCAGGTCCTCCCGGCCCGCGAAGGGCCGCGCGTAGGTGCGTCCTCCGATTCTCGGCCCGGCTTCGAGAACCACGGCCGAGCGGCCACGGTCGACGAGGTCACGGGCCGCCGTGATCCCGGCGAAACCGGCTCCCACGACCACTGCGTCGTACGGTGCGTTCATGGCTCTGCTTTCTTCGCTGGGGGCCGTCGGGCCCGTGGCCTGGCTCAGAACGTGATGAGCGGTTTGATGTCGCCGGGCTCGCGTGCGGTGACGTCGGCGAGCGCGCGCTCGGCCTCGTCGAAGGCGTAACGCCGCGTCAGGAGAGGCGTCGGGTCGATCCGGCCGGTCTCGATGAGCCGGAGCAGCCGCCCCAGCCGCTCGCTGCCGGAGCGCTGGAATGTGCTCAGGATGGTCTTGTCGCCGATGCCCCGGCCCCACTGCGCCAGCGGAAGCGCGAGCGACGCGTCGTCCGGACCGCCGTACGAACTCAGCACGGCGACCACTCCGCCCAGGCGGGTGACAGCCACTGCTCGGGGAAAGGACTCCACCACTCCCGACGCCTCGACCGCGCAGTCCGCGCCGGTACCCGCCGTGAGTTGTCGGATCTCTGCCTCGATGTCGTGTTCCGCGAGGTTGAGCGCGTAGTGGGCTCCCACGGTCTTCGCCAGGGCCTCACCGCCCGGGCGGGCCTTCACCGTCACGACGAGACCTGCTCCCAGCGCACGGGCCGTCATGGTCGCCGCGAGGCCGACGTGCCCCTGGCCGAAGACGACGACGGTGCCTCCCAGCGGGAACCGCGCGGCCTCAGGGCCCGTACTTCCGGATGCGATGGTGTCGGGCACACACAGAGCTGCCGCGTCGGTGACGCCGTCGGGGATCGGCACGAGGTTGTGCTGGGCGAACGGTACGGCGAAGTACTCGGCGAGGCTGCCGTCGCGGCTGATTCCGAAGGTGTAGCCGCCCCACGCCGTGCCGCCGCAGTGGCCGCCGAAGCCCCGCTGGCAGTCGGTGCACTGTCCGCAGGGTGTCGTCGAGGCGACGGTGACGCGCTGTCCGACGGAGAACCCGCCGACGAGGGCGCCGATCTCGTGGACTGCGCCGACAGCCTCGTGGCCGAGTACGGTGCCGTCGGGCGTCGGGAACTCACCGCTGACGCACGCGGCGTCGGCCGAGCACAGCGACGCGGCCGTGGTGCGAACGACCACCTCGCCGGGGCCCGCCTTCGGGATCGGTCGAGGTTCGATCGCTGCCTTGCCGCCTCGGAGGACCAGGGCTTTCATCGGCTGGCTCATATCCGCTTCCCGTGCTGCGTCGTCGGCGTGTGATGCCCGTGGGGTTGTCCATGCCGATCGCCGCGGCGGCGGCCGGCTGTGGCTCGGCGTCAGCGGATCTGCGCCAGAACGCTCTCGGCGACCGACAGCATCAGGATGTCGTTCATGCCTTCGCCGATCGCCATCAGCGGCGCGTCGCGGTAGTAGCGCTCGACGGCGAACTCGGTGGTGTAGCCGTAGCCGCCGTGGATCCGCATGGCCTCCAGCGAGGCCTGGATGCAGGTCTCGGAAGCGAAGACCTTGGCCATCGCGGACTCGACACTGGCCCGGCCCTCGGCCTGGGTCTTCACGGCCGCGTTGACGGTGAGCAGGCGGGCGGCGTCGATGCGCAGGGCCATGTCGGCGAGCTTGAGCTTGACCGCCTGGTAGTCGGCGATCGGGTTGCCGAAGGCCTCGCGCTGCTTCGCGTAGCGGGCGGCGGCCTCAAGGCTCGCGCGGGCGATGCCGATGGAGGCGCCCGCCATGTAGATCCGGCCGCGGTCGAGCGCCGACATCATCTGGTAGAAGCCCTGGCCTTCGGTCTCGCCGAGCAACTGACTCGCGGGAACCATCGCGTTCTCGAATGACAGCTCACACAGCTCCAGCCCCTTGTGGCCGAGTTTGCCGATGTCACGGCCGATCGTGTAGCCCGGCGTGTCCAGCTCGACCAGCAGCAGGCTCATGCCGCCGCGGTGCGGTGGCTGGGCCGTCGGGTCCGTGCGGGCCATGACGACGAGCGGTGCCGCGTGGCGGGCCTGGGTGATCATCGTCTTGGTGCCGTTGAGGACGTACGAGTCACCGTCGCGCCGCGCCGTGAGCCGGATGTTCTTCAGATCGCTGCCGACGGAGGGCTCGGTCATCGCGATGCCGCTCGTGCGCGTGCCCGCGGCGAGCCCGGGCAGGTACGTCCGCTTCTGCTCCTCGGTGCCATAGCGGGCGATGAGGAACGCACCGCTCGCGGAACTGCCCACCACACTGGCCAGGCCCATCCAGCCGCGTGCGAGTTCCTCGAAGACCAGGCCGTAACTGACGTAGTCGACGTCGGAGCCGCCGTACTCCTCGGGCACGGACATGCCCATGATCCCCAGGGCGGCCATTTCCGGGATCAGGTCGGCGGGGTACTCGTCCTTCGCCTCGCGCTCCATGACCGTGGGGATGACGCGCTCGTCGACGAACTGCCGTACGACGGCGCGCAGGGCGTGATGGTCTTCGGTAAGGCCGAGGACGGCCGTCTGGTCAGACATGGCGGATGCTTTCGAGGTCGGCGGGGTGCGGGCGGCTGACGGGTCGGGACGGCTCGGTGTCGGACCAGGCGTCGTACGCCTGTGACAGGGTCGGGAACCAGATGCCGTCATGGCTGACGACGTGGTCGAGGAAGCGCTCCAGCATGATCATGTTGTGTGCCCGGCCGATGGTCTGCGGGTGGAGGGCGAAGGTCATGATGCCGCCGGGGCAGCGGTCATAGGCGAAGTCGAAGCTGTCCTTCCAGCGTTCGAGGACCGCCTGGTTGGACTGCATGAGCGGGCTTCCCTTGAACGACTCGAGCTCGGGGAAGTCGTCGAGAGACCAGTGCACGGGAAACTCCAGCACCCGGTTCTCGGGCCCGAAGGTGTTGCCGAGTTCGAGGTCCAGGTGGGTGACCATCCGTGGGTGGTACGGCGTGAAGTCGCGGCCCATGAGCGAGGAGTCCCAGTCGAAGCCGTACTCGGCAAGCATGTCGAGCGTGATGTCGGTGACGTCCAGGGCCGGTGAGCGGTATCCGCGCGGCCTGCTGCCGAGGAGCCGTTCATGCTGCTCCAACTGCAACTCGATGAGCCGCCGCTCCTCGGCCGGCTCCAGCTTGGGGACGTACTCGTGGTAGACCCCGTGAGCGGCGATCTCGTGGCCCGCGGACACGATCGCGTCGACGGCGGGGCGGAAGGTCTGCAGCGTGTGCGTCGGCACGGACCAGGTGGTGGTGATGCCGTACCTCTCGAAGGTGTCGAGCAGGCGCGGAACACCGACCTCGGCACCGAACTCACCGCGCGAGAGGAGTGTCTGCGAGGTGGAGCGGAAGGTGCCCATCCAGACGCTGTGCGCGTCGAAGTCAGGGCCCAGCGAGATCGCGAGCCGCTTTCCCTCAGGCAGGGCGAGTGGCATGAGTACGTCCTATCGTGGGTCGATCCGATCCGATCGGCGTCGTCACGTCATCCACGTCGTCAGCTGGCGATCCAGCCGCCGTCGACGTGGATGACCTCGCCGTTGATGTAGGCCGCCCCCGTACTCGCCAGGAAGAAGACGGTGGCCGCGATCTCCGCCGGCTCCCCGCCGCGTCGCGCGGGGATGAGCAGGTCCATCAGGTCCGTGCTCGTGCCGACACCGACGTTCGTGTCCGGGACGAGGTTCCCGAGGATCTCTTCGGACGTCGCGCGGATGCCGGTGCGGACGACGCCGGGAGCTACGAGGTTGGCGGTGACGCCGTGGCCGCCGAGGTCGTAGGCGAGGCGGCGGACGAGGCCTTCGAGGGCCGCCTTCGAGGCGCAGTACGCAACACCGTCGGGCATCGCCCGTTGGCCTGCGATCGAGCCGATGCTGATCACGCGTCCCGACCTCTGGGCGATCATCTGCTCGCTGACCGCCTTGACGACGTTGAACGTCCCGGTGAGGTTGATCCCGATGACCTTCTCCCACAGCTCCGCGGTGGTGTCCCGGATGCTCGCCGCTCCGTCGAAGACGCCAGCGTTGCTCACGAGCACGTCGATGCCGCCGTGGTCCGCCACGACCTCCTCGGCCAGGGCCTCAACCGCGACTGCGTCGGTGACGTCGACCTCGTGAGTGCTCACGCTCGTACCGCCCAGCGCCGTCGCTGTCGCCCTCAGGCGCTCGGCCGAGAGATCGGCGAGGTAGATCCGATCCCCCGCGGCGGCGAAGACCTCGGCGACGGCCGCCCCGATGCCGCTGCCGGCACCGGTGATGATCACGCTTCTCGGCTTGGACAACTGTCTCTTCTCCTGTGACGGCGTGGATGGGGTGGATGCGGCGGGGAAGGCTCCAGCCGCAGACCGGCCTGAGCCTGCCCTGCTACTGGGGCGTGGGCACGTAGACGGCGCCGCGGGCCAACACGGGAGCGACCATGTCGTCGGAGCACACCTCTTCCGGCGTGGCGAGCGCGATGGGGCGGCGGGCCTGCCCGGGGTAGTCGAGCGCGGACCGTACGTCTCGGGACATGTAGTAGGCGGAGTGCAGGGCGAAAACCACCTGCTCGAGGTCTCCGCCCGCCCATCCTTCGATGTCGGCGAACGTGCACGTCTTCGAAGAGGCCGCGAGCTCGCCGACCCTGGTGACCAGTGGTTCGAGCCGCGGATCGGCCTGGAGAACCTGGTCCAGCAGGTCCAGGTGAGCGCCGACGGTACGCCCGGACGGAAGCGTCCCGGTGCCGGGGAGCAGCACGTCGATGATCGAGGCGAGACCGGCGCGAGTGCTGTCGTCGATCGTGATCTTCCTGCGGATCTGCATGGTCACACCGGGACTTTCTGGCTGCTCGCCGTCTCCATCAGGTGTTCCACCGCGCGGGCGGCGAAGGCGACCACCGTCGAGGTCGGATTGACCGACGACGAGGTCACGAACACGCTGCCGTCCAGGACGAAGAGGTTGGGGACGTCGTGGGCGCGGCCGAACTGGTCGACCACCGAGGTGGCCGGGTCATCACCGCACCTGGCCGTCCCCAGCATGTGCCAGCCGACGCCCGGCATCCATGGCACGACCTTCGTCTCGATCGCGCCGGCGGCCTGGTGCGCCTCGTGCATGCGCTCGACGTTCCACTCCAGGTTGCGCACGCTGTCCTCGGAGAGCCGGTAGGTGATCTTCGGCGCCGGGAGGCCGGAACTGTCGACCAGGTCCGGGCTCAGGGTCACGGTGTTGCTCTCGTCCGGCAGGTCCTCGATGGAGGCCGCCCACTCGAAGGCCCGGCCGAGTGCGCGCTCGACGAGAGCCTGTCCCGCCGCGCCGGTCCGTTCGGCGACAGGCAGGTCGGCGTACCTCGCCAGGATCTCCATCGGGCCCGGGATCGCCATCGCCGACCACTTGGCACCTCGGGCGAACCCGCGGCTCAGGTCGGTCTCGGCGAACTGCAGGGAGTAGAGGTTGGCGCCGAACGGGCCGAGCCAGCTCTCCAGTTGCTCCGGGTAGACGCCCATGACGCCGACGAAGGGGTGCATCATCAGCCGCTTGCCCACCATGCCCGACGAGTTCGCGAGGCCGTCGGGGAAGAGGCTCGACGCCGACAGTTGCAGCAGGCGCGGGGTGCCGACACCGTTGGCGCACACGACGACCACCGCCGCGGGCGTGTGGTGCTCCGCACCGGCCGCGTCGATCCAGGTCGCGCCGTTGGCGAGACCGGCCTTGTCGACCGTCACCTCGCGCACCCGCGCCTCGGTGATCAGGGTCGCGCCCGCGGCGAGCGCCGCGGGCCACATCGCCACATCGAACGATCCCTTCGCGCCTTCCGGACACCCCGACATACAGGTGCCCCAGCGGGCACACGCCCCCCGGTCGCCATGGGTCTTCGTCACGATGGCCTGGGTGGCCGGCCACCAGTGCCAGCCGAGCTTGTTCATGCCCTCGGCCGCCTTCACACCGATCCGGCCGATCGGAACACCCGGCATCGGCGGTTCGACGGTCGGCGGGTACGCCGGGTCACCCGGACGTCCGGAGACGCCGACCATCTCGTCGAGCAGCTCGTAGTACGGCTCAAGATCCTCGTAGGCGAGCGGCCAGTCGTCGGCGAAGCCGTACAAGCTGCGGACCCGGAAGTCGGAGGGGATGAACCGGGGCCACTCGGCACCGTAGAAGACGCTGCTGCCGCCGACACCGTTGAAGTTCAGCGGGTGCACATCGGCCTCGGACACGTCACAGGGGTAGTCCCACGCACCGCGACGCACGTTGGGGTCGGCCGACCACGAGCTCGCGAGCAGGACGTCCCGCTCCGGCTTGTCACTCGGGTAGTCGATGCGATTCACCCAGCCGCCCTGCTCCAGAACGGTGACCCGGTAGCCGCCTTCGGCCAGAATCCGCGCCGTGGTCGCTCCGGAGGGACCCGCCCCGATGATCAGGACATCCGTGACCGTCTTGCTCGACGGCTGCCCGACTACTGTCATCCGAAGTCTCCTCGGTGGTGCTCAGCGCCCTGTCGACACGCGCGGTCGTCCTGGCTGGGAGGGCGTCCGCTTGTCCGGCAGCCTAAAGAGGCCTGATCCGGGGCCAGAACTGTGAGCCGTCCAATTCTTCAGCGGCTTTGCGGTGAGAAGTCCAAAGGGATCCGGTGACCTGCTCCGCACCATGCTCGGGTGCCACCGACCGCCTTCACCACACGGTGGGCAGCCCTTCGATGAGACGTCGGCGCGGCCCGTTCCGGTCGAGCACGACGGTTGAGGAGCCCCGGTCGAACACCATGGTGGGACGAGTGTGCGTGTCATACGCGGTCCAGGTCAGGTCCGTAGTCGACGGGTTACCGCTCCGGGCGAACGCACCCCAGGCGTGCATCATCTGGTCCGCCAGAACGAACCGCCGTCCTGTGGGGTCGTCGGCGGAGCGCACGGCGTCGCTGTCTGTGCCGTCCCAGGCGGTGGGGTAGGTGAGGTTGCCGAAGACAAACGGCAGCTCACCGGCATGGACGGCCCATGAGCTGCCGAAGCACGGGGTGCGCCAGGCGAACTCGTAGAAGTAGACGGGATCGGGTGAGGACTGCTTCAGCTCCGCCTGGACCAGTGCGGAGTGCCACATCCACAGGTCCGTGGTCATCGCCACGAGGAGTTCCAGGCGGGTGGCGGAGGGCAGGGCCTGTCGGTACCCGGCGAGAAGCCGGGTGTACTGGGCGTCCGACAGCGCGGGTGCAAAGCCTGAGGTGTCGAACCTCTGCTTGAGTTCCGCGTCCGTGTCGATCTGATCCCTCATGCCGGGCAGGAACACCGCCGTTTCCTGGCTGTTGGTGCCGATCATCATCGGGATGCCTCGGCTGCCTGCCGGGGCGCGGTCCTTCCAGGTCTGGTCAGGGATGAAGCGACCGTCGACGACGGGTTGGAAGGGAAGGCCGGGATTCTGGCTCTCGATGGCCCGGGCCGCCCGCTTGAGCTCGTCCGGTGAGAGCGCTCGCAGGCGCGCCTCCGTGAACGCCCCGCCTCCCAGCGCGGCGAACGCGGCGTCGGTGATCTCGTTCGCCTGCTCCCGCGTCATGACAGCCAGTTGGGAGCCGCTCTGAATGATCGCCTTGTGCAAGAGGCCACGTGCCGCCGGCGTGGCCAGCAGGGCGTTGATCTTGGCACCCCCGCCGGATTCGCCGAAAGCGGTGACGTTGCGCGGATCTCCGCCGAACGCGGCAATGTTGTCCCGGACCCAGGTCAGCGCCGCCACCAGGTCCCGCTGACCGGGGTTCGCGTGCGCCGCGAGTGCTGGGACGACGTCACCGAGCCAGAGGTATCCGAAGATGTTGAGGCGGTGGTTGACCGACACCACGACGGCATCGGCGACCTCGGCCAGGCGAGCTCCGTCGTACACGGGGGCGCCCGCTGATCCATAGCTGAAGGCCCCACCATGGATCCAGACCAAGACGGGCTTGGCCTGGGCGGCTCCGGAGCGTCGGGCAGGGGTCCACACGTTGAGGTAGAGGCAGTCCTCGGACTCCGGCTCAGGGTCCACCCAGGCGGGGAAGTCGGGGTTGTTCTGAACGGACGGGTGCCCCAGTGCGGTGGCGTCCCGGACACCTCGCCAGGACTCGGGAACCCGGGGAGCGCGGAATCTGCCGGATCCAACGGGAGGCGCGGCGTAGGGAATCCCCTTGAAGGACCGGACAGCTCCCGTCCACTCCCCCCTGACCTGACCGTATTGCGTGGGCACGACCAGCTCCTCGCTGTTCCCGCCGGCGGGACGGGCGGAGGCGGAAGCAGGCGCGCCGAGGCCGGTGGACACCAAGCCACCTACAAGAGCTGTAGCGGCCAGCAGCCGCCTACGGCTCATCGGGGAATCTGTCACTGAAGGCTCCGTTCATGGCTCTGCACCAGCCGGTGTGCGCGAGAACATAAACGAGACGGATGCCTACTTGAATTGGTGAATCTACGAATTCGCAGGTCCGGAGCCGTGTCGACGTGCTTTGACATGCGTCTCCGGCGAGAGTTCCAGGAGGGGCACCAGTCAGGCCCAGGAGACTGTCTCACGCTGCCACAACATCTCCGCCAGGCTCCTGCCGCGCATGAGACCCGGGGAGGGTGACTGCGGCGGCCGCCGTCGGTCTGCTCGCGGGGCGCGTTGGGCGGTCCTCGGGTACCGCGGCCGCGATACGCCGCCGAACACGACATCAAGGGCGTCGTGCACGCCGTCATCAAGGTCATCAGCCACCTCAACGCACCCAGGCCGGCCTACCGCGGCAACCCGGAGAACGACTTGCCGGGCAAACAGCTGCGGATCGCGGCCCACGCCGGCCGACGACTCACAACCGGCCGACTCGACCGAGACACCCGACTGACCGACGAGCCGATCGACGAGTCATGCGCGTCGATTGCGCCGCTCCAGCCGTGCGAGCCGGCGAAGGTCGGAGCATAACGTGACGAATCGATTTCGCTACAAGTTCCGAAATTATTCGTGATGGGTGCGCCGCGCTGCCGAAACACAGCGTTCGTAGCTTCAAAGCGTCGCCATCGGCCGCACAGAGCCGATCAGACCCACCAGGTCCCTTAGGTCGCTCAGGTCCATCGGATCGAAAAAGCTACTTCCCCCAGAAATCCCATCACTGTCCAGCGCCTTCATGAGACAGGAGTCCCCCGTGCCCAACTCCCTGAGACACGGCGCCCTACGGATGACCGCCGGCCTAGCTCTCATCGGTACCTTCGCCCTCGCGGGCTGTGGCCGCGGCGATGACACCGCCGCGACCGGCGCCGCCAAGTCCATCGATGACTCCCCGGCCACCGGCACCGTCGATGTCTGGGCCGCCCAGGGCGACGCCGACGTGCTCGACGACGTCATCAAGCCGTTCAAGGCCGAGAACCCCGACCTCAAGGTGAAGTTCACGCTGATCCCGAACGCCGAGTACTACACCAAGCTCCAGTCGGCGGTCGCGGCGGGCAAGGGACCCGATGTGGCCCAGTTCTTCCCCGAGTCTCAGGCGCAGTTCCTCGATCCATCGATCCTGCAGCCCGTTCCGGACGGTCTCGTCGCCCCGGACGCCTACTTCAAGAGTCTCTGGGACGCCGGTGTGGTCAAGAACGTCGCCTACACGGTGCCCTGGTACGCCTACACCTACGCGCTGGTCTACCGCTCGGACCTCGCCAAGAAGGCCGGCGTCAAGGCGCCGGCCAAGTGGGACGAGATGGTGCCGTTCTTCAAGTCGCTCCAGGGCGCCGGCGCCAAGCGCGCCCTCGGCGCCGACACCGGCTGGGACATCTTCAACGGCCAGGACATCGCGATGTACGCCTGGCAGGCGGGCGGCTCGCTGCTCTCCTCCGACGGCAAATGGACACTGGACACACCGGAGATGGCCGACGCGATCAAGTACAACGCGTCGTTCTTCACCTCGGGTGCCGCCGACACCAGCACGCCCACCTTCCTCGACGCACAGCCGTACTTCACCAGCGGCAAGACCGCCTCGATGATCACGGGCCCGTGGGTCATCGGCCAGCTCGACAAGGCCGCGGGCAAGAAGGGCTGGACCGCGTCCCACGTCGCCACCGCACCTCTGCCGGCCGGGGCTTCCGGCAGCACCTCCTTCTCCGCCGGAGGCAGCTGGGGCGTGCTCGCCGGCAGCGACAACTCGGACGCGTCATGGAAGCTCGTCCGAGACCTCTCCAAGCCGAGCACCCAGGTCGCGCAGTACAAGGCGTACAGCTCGCTGCCGGCCGTCATCTCCGCCTGGGACGACCCGGCCATCGCGGACCAGCCGCTGCTGGACGCCTTCCTGACGCAGCTGAAGAACACCCGGGCGTTCCCGCAGGTGACCACCTGGCAGCAGGTCGCGACCCGGCTGGGCAAGGAGATGGAGGCCGTGGCCAAGGGCACGGAGAGCGCCGAGAAGGCCGCCTCGAACGTCCAGTCGTACGCCGAGAGCCTCGGCACGGGGACGGAGTGATCCATCGATGACCACCACCCTCGTCCCGGGGCCGGCGCGCAGAGCGCGTCGACTCCGGGGCGGCGCGCGCCGAACGGCTGTCGCCTGGCTGTTCCTGGCCCCTTTCACCCTCGTGTTCCTGCTCTACACGGCGATCCCCACCGTCGCCGCGCTCGGGTTCAGCCTCACCGACCTGCGGGGCGCGGATCTGCGTACTCCGCTCGCGGTCGACTTCACCGGTCTTGAGAACTATCTCCGGCTGTTCCGCGACGAGACCTTCCTGCGGGACATCCTGAACACCGGCCTCTTCGTGGCCGTCGGTGTGCCGCTGACCATGGGGATCGGATTCGCGCTGGCCGTCGCGCTCAACTCCGGCATCCGGCGCCTGCGCGGCACGTTCCGCGCGCTCTTCTTCGCACCGGTCGTCACCAACGTCGTGGCGGTCGCGCTGATCTGGCAGTACGCCTTCAACGCCAACGGCACCGTCAACGAGGTGCTCGGCGGCGTCGGCCTCGGCGGACCGAACTGGCTGGACGACCCGGACCTCGCCATGCCGGTGGTCATCCTGCTGGGCATCTGGCGCAACTTCGGCACCGCGATGGTGCTGTTCCTCGCCGGTCTGCAGGCGATTCCCGACGACGTGTACGAGGCCGCCTCCCTCGACGGGGCCGGCCGCTGGCGGCAGTTGAGGCACATCACCCTGCCGCTGCTGCTGCCCACCACCCTCATGGTGTCGGTGCTGCTGACCGTCTTCTACCTCCAGGTGTTCGACGAGCCGTACCTGCTCACGAACGGCGGCCCGCTGGGCTCCACCGAGTCGGTGGCGCTGTACACCTACCGCCAGTTCGGCGCCGGCGAGTTCGGGATGTCCTCAGCCGCGTCCTTCGTGATGCTCGTCCTCGTGTGCCTGGTGAGTCTCGTCCAGTTCCGCCTGCTCAGGCCGCGCACATGACCGCCGTCGCCGCGTTGGAGAACGCTGACATGACTACCGACCGGATCGCTGTGCGGCCCCGGTCCGTCGCCCGGCCCCTGCTGTACGGCGCACTCGTGCTGTGCGCACTGCTCACCACGCTTCCGTTCATCTGGGTGATCAGCGGCTCGCTGCGCAGCCTCGACGAGATCCGCGCCGACCCCGGTGCCTGGGTCCCGAAGGACGTCACTTTCGACAACTTCGTGCGGCTGTTCGAAACCGAGGGCTTCGCCCGGTTCATCGTCAACAGCATCGTGATCGCGACCATCATGGTGGCCGGCAACATCGTGGCCGCGTCGGCCGCCGGCTACGCGCTCGCCAAGCTCGACTTCGCCGGCAGGCGGTTCGCGTTCGGCCTGGTCATGGCGGCGATGATGGTGCCGCTCACCGCCCTGTTCGTCACCCGGTTCGTGATCACCGTCGACCTGGGCCTGACGGACACCCTCACCGGTATCGCACTGCCGGGCGTCGCGACGCCGATGTCGGTCTTCATCATGCGGCAGTACGCGATGTCGATCCCCGACGAACTGATCGAGGCGGCCCGCATCGATGGTGCGGGTGAGTTCCGGATCTTCTTCCGGATCTTCCTCCCGCTGGCAGGCCCCGCCGTCGCGACGATCACGATCATGTCGTTCCTCATCTCGTGGAACGACTTCATCTGGCCGCTCATCGCCGCTCAGAGCATGTCCACCTACACGCTGCCGGTGGGCCTCGCCGCCACCAGTCAGGCAGCCGCGCACGTCACCGACTACGGCCTGCTGCTCGCCGGCGCGATCGTCGTGATGCTGCCGGTGCTGGTCCTCTTCCTGTTCCTGCAGCGCTACTTCGTGCAGGGCATCGCGGGAACGGGAATGCGGTGACCCCGATGAACAACCGGGGGGATTGGACAGATCTGATGGAGCGTATGGATCGTACGGACTCACTCGACGCGCCCGGCGAGCCGGTCACCGTGCATGCCCCCGCGGGCACGATCATCGGCCGTCGCACGGGCCGGACACGGCGCTTCCTCGGCATCCCGTTCGCCGAAGCACCCACCGGGGCGCGGCGGTTCGCGGCGCCGGTCCGCCGCGGCCGGTTCCCGGAGCCGTTCGACGCGTCCCGGCACGGTGCCACCGCGCAGTGCGTGCCGTTGTTCGCCACGACCACCGTGCCGGAACCGTCGGTGCCGGGCGACGACGTGCTGAACCTCGGCATCGTCACCCCTGCCACGGACGCCGATGACCGCGTGCCCTTCCCGGTCATGGTGTGGATCCACGGCGGCGCCTTCCTGGCGGGGAGTCAGGCCAGCCCGTGGTACGACGGCCGCGCGTTCGCCCGCGACGGCGTCGTCTGCGTCACCGTCGGCTACCGCCTGGGTGTGGACGGCTTCGCCCTGCTGGACGACGTACCCACAAACCTCGGACTGCGTGACCTGCTGCTCGCGCTCGACTGGGTACAGGAGAACATCGCCGCCTTCGGCGGTGATCCGGACCGGGTCACCGTCGCCGGCCAGTCGGCCGGGGGCGCGGCGGTGCTCGCCCTGCTCTCGTCGCCCGCCGGCGGCGGCCGTTTTCACCGCGCGGTCAGCCTGTCCGGTGTCACCCACGACGTAGGCGCGGACGCGGCACGTGACTTCCTCTGCCGGCTCGGCAACAGGCTCGGTGTGCCGCCGACGCGAGCCGGATTCGGCAGCCGCACCGTGGAGCACATCCAGCAAGCTGTCATCGACCTGCGAGACGAGCGGGACGACAACACCCTCGTACTCGGCCCGTTCGTCGGCGACGACATCCTGCCGGTGTCCCTCACCGACGGACTCGGTGTGCACGGGCACGACATACCGCTGCTGCTCGGCGCGACGGGCGACGAGTTCGACGGCGCCGCCGCACCGAGGGACCCTCACCCGAGCCCCTCCCGCACAGCAGAACTCGCCGCCGATCTCGCGGCCGAAGCCGCCGCCCGCGCGGCAGGCACCCGCGTGACGGACACCCTGTTCCGCGCCGCCTGCCAACGCGTGGCGGTCTCCCGCCGCGACGCCGCCGCCGACACCTGGCTGTACTCCTTCGAATGGCCCTCCCCCGTGCTCGGCGGCGCCACGCACTGCATCGACATCCCGTTCTTCTTCGACGTGCTCTACGCACCGGGCGCCGCCGAGGCGCTCGGACCCAACCCGCCTGCGGAACTGGCCGGGTCGATGCACGCCGATCTCGTCGGGTTCGTACGCGGTCAGGAGCCGACCTGGGCGCGGGCGACCGGGGCCCTCGGCGATCCGGCGCGCGAATACGGTCGGCCCGGCGGGGCGCTCGCGGCCGACACGGCGGGCGTGTTCGATCCCGTGGTACCGACGCCGTCCGAGGGGGCGGAGGCGTGCTGATGTCCGGGATGAACCAGAGCGCCGTCCGACGGGTCAACACCGCGGTCATCCTCCGTGCGCTGGCGGTCGCGGCTGAGCCGACCACGTTGACCACGCTCGCCGAGCAGGCAGGTCTCTCCCGCCGCACCATCGAGCTCATTCTCGACTCGCTCGTCGAGGCGGGCTGGGTGACCGAGCTGGACCGCGTGCCGACCAGCGGCGTCGCCGGACGCCCGGCCCGCCGTTACGAACTGCGCGCCGAACACGCCCTGTTGGCGGCCGTCCACATCACCACCGTGGACGTGTCCGCGGTCATCGCCGACGTACGCGGCCGCATTCTCGGCCGGGCACACCGGCCGCTGCACGCCTACCAGGACCCGGCCGCCACGCTCGACGACGTGGCGGCGCTGGTACTGGAAGCGCTCGACGACGCGGGCGGATCGGCTGACCGGCTGCGGGCCGGTGCGGTCGCGGGCGGCGGTGCGATCGACGACGACGGGGTCGTGCGGCGCCTGGTGCACACCACGCGGTGGGAAGGCGTGCACCTGCCCGAAGAGCTCACCCGGCGCATCCGGATGCCCTGGTTCGCGGACAACGACACCAACCTCGGTGCGCTCGCGGAGCGTTGGCGTGGCGTAGCCCATGACCACGACAACGTCGTGTGGGCGATCCTCGGGAACCGGACCGGTCTCGGCATCCTCATAAGAGGTGCGGTGCACCGTGGTCTCGACGGCGCCGCGGGCGAGATCGTCGAGGCGGTGTCCATGCCGGCCGGCTCGGTCGAGCACCGCCCCGTGGCCTGGCTCACCTCACCGGAACAGGCCCAACGACGCGTCGCACTCGACCACTTCGACGCGGCTCGGGCCGGCGATGCAACCGCGCTCGCCGAGGTCGACGAATTCGTGGACAACATCGCGTCGATCCTCACGACCTTGTCGTGGACGGTCGCGCCGTCGCTCATCGTGCTCGGCGGCGGTCTCGAAGACGCGGCGGACATGCTGCTGCCCCGGGTGCGTGAGGCGATGCGTAAGGCCCGCACCCCCGCGATCGAGCTGCGCGCCACCCGCCTGGGCCGCGACGCCTCGCTCGTCGGCGCCGTCAAGTTGGCCCTCGACCGCATGGACACCGAACTGTTCGGCCCGCTCGTCCCGAGCGGGTGACCGCGCACCGAGCACCCGCGCCCCTCCCCGCACCCCCCACCAGCACCCGCGGCACAAGACATGGAGCCCTACTGTGACCGACACCCCCCGCACCGACGTCCTCATCGTGGGCAGCGGAATCATGGGATCCATCGTGGCCCGACTGCTGCGAGACACCGATCCGGCGCTGAGGATCACCATGGTCGACGGCGGCAACGCGATCGGCGAAGTCCCCGGCCGGCACCTGCACGACGTGGACGACCCGGTCCTCTGGTCGCGCTACAACGAACAGGTCGTCTCCGGCATCCAGGGCATGTACACGGGCGCCGAGGTGGTGCGCGAGGTCGCGGACGACCTCACCGATCTGCCACCCGGCATGTTCCACGCGCTCGCCTTCGGCGAGGACGCCGAGGCGATGCCCGCGACCGCGCTCGCGTGGAACGCGGGCGGCATGGGCGTGCACTGGACCGCCGCGACACCGTGGCCCGCCGGCCACGAGGTGCCGGATTTCGGCGACCCGGCCCGCTGGGCGGCGGATCTGGACACCGCGAGCCGGGTGCTCGCGGTCACGCCCGCCGCGATCGGCCCCACCAAGGTCGGCCAGGTGGTGCTCGATGTGCTGCGGCGTCGCTTCGACGGCGCCGGACCCGACGACCGGCGGCCGCAGCCGATGCCCATGGCGGTCACCGCGACGGCATCGGGCCCCATGCCGCGCACGGCGCCGGGGACGATCTTCCCCGCGCTCGCGACCGGCGGGGACCCGGCCTTCACCCTGGTGACCGGTACGCTCGCGACCGCGCTCATCGTCTCGGACGGCCGGGTCTCCGGCGCCCGGCTCCGGCACATCGCCGACGGCGCCGAGTCGGAACTTCTCGCGGACGCCGTGGTGGTGTGCGCCGACGCACTGCGCACCCCGCAGCTGCTGTTCGCTTCGGGCATCCGGCCCGACGCGCTGGGCCGCCACCTCAACGAGCACGCGTTCATCACCGCCCGAGTGCTGCTCGACCTCGACCGGTTCGGCATCGACCTCGACTCCCTGCCCCTGCCGCGGGTCGGCGAGTTCAGCACGGATTCGCTCTGGCTGCCGCAGAACGGAGCCGCGCAGCCGTTCCACGGCCAGATCATGAACCGGACGTACGTGGATGAGGGCGGCCGCCCCTTGGCGCACTCCGTGGGCCTCTCGCTGTTCGCCCCCGTCGAGTCACGCCCCGAGAACCGGCTCCTGTTCTCCACGACCGAGACCGACCTCGCCGGGATGCCGCGGATCGGCGTCGAGTTCGGCTACTCCGACGCCGACCGCGCGCTGATCCGGCGGGCCCTCGACGAAGCCCGGTCGCTCGCCGAGGAGTTCGGCGCGTTCGATCCCGCGACCGAACGCGCACTGCTCCCGCCCGGTTCGTCGCTGCACCAGACCGGCACCGTCCGTGCCGGTATCGCCGACGACGGGACCAGCGTGTGCGACCCGGACGGCCGGGTGTGGGGCTTCGACAACCTGTACCTCGCCGGCAACGGCGTGCTCCCCACCGCGATGGCCGCCAACGTCACCCTGACCGGCGCGGTGACCGCCGTACGGGCCGCCCGTGCCGTCGCCGAACGCAACGCGGCGCTCGCCGCGCACTGAGCCGCACACCGAGAGGAAGGTCGATCGTGATCGACATCGAGAGGGAGTACCGCGTGGCGCTGCCGGCGTGGATCGACGACGAACTGGCCACCGTGCCCGCGGTCGTCGCCGATCGCGGCGACCGGATGCGCCTCGTGCACCGGCTGGCCGACCGCAACTGGCGGGAGGGCAACGGCGGCCCGTTCGCGGCGCTCGTCGCCGAGCGGGACACCGGCCGGATCGTCTCGGTCGGTGTGAACGTCGTGCTCGGCTCCGGCGTCTCCAGCGCGCACGCCGAGGTCGTCGCGCTCGGGCTGGCCCAGAAGGCGACCGGCGGCTGGGACCTCGGCGGCGACGGGCTGCCCTCTCACGAGCTGGTCGTGAACTGGCGGCCGTGCGTCCAGTGTTACGGCGCGGCGATGTGGTCCGGGGTACGCGGCCTGGTGGTCGCCGGAGAGGGCCCGGAGCTGGAGGAGATCACCACGTTCGACGAGGGCCCGCTCGGCGCGGACTGGGCCGAGCAGTTCGAGGCACGCGGCATCGAGGTCGTACAGGACGTGCTCCGGGACGAGGCGCTCGCCGTGTTCCGCGGCTATCGGGAGGCCGTCGACGCCGACGGCCTCGTCGTCTACAACGCCCGCGCAGGTGCCGAATGACACCGCCGATCCGCCCGGAGACAGCCATCGTGGCACCACGTTTCGCGACCGACATCGTGACCTTCTACCACCCGGGTTTCTGGGGCCTGGACTCCGCCGACGCGGTGCGCGACCGGGCCGTCAGGAATCCTGAGGGTTTCTGGCGGCGCGTGATGGACGCGCTGGCCGAGGCCGGTGTCTCCGGCATCGAGCTGACCTTCGCGCCCGGCGACATCGCCTCGGCCTTGCGCGCCTTCGGCGACGCTCCGTCGTTCCGCCGCGAGCTGGCGGCCCGGGGCCTGTCCGTGGTGAGCGCCTTCATCGCCGAGGGCGATTCCCCCGACTGGCGGCACAGCGACGACCTGCCCGCGATCGTCGCCGACGCCGAACGACGGGCGGCCTTCCTCGCCGAGGTGGGGGCGGAACTCCTCATCGCCGGGCTGCCGATGCGTACGACGTACGGGACGCGGCCGCCCTTCTTCGTCGACGCCGCGTACATGACCCGGATGGCCGACATCGCCCATGTGGTCGGCGAGGCCGTCGCACGGCACGGTGTGAAGCTCGCCTTCCACACGGAGTCCAACAGCACGCTCTGGTACGAACGGGACATCGACCTGTTCATGGCCCTGACCGATCCGCGCTACGTGTGGCTGTGCCCCGACTCGTGCCACATCGCACTCGGGGGCGGCGACCCCGTCGCCGTCGCGCGTCGCCACTCCCCGCGCATCGCCCTGGCGCACTGGAAGGACGCGGTCAAACCGATCGACGTCGAGCTCACCATCGACGACACGGTCTTCGCCCAGCAGCAGCCCTACATGGCCGAACCGGGCCAGGGCATCGTGGACTGGCGAGGCTGGGCCGACGCGATGTCACGCACTCCCGGCGCCGGCATCGTCCTCATCGAGCTGGACGAGGCGGCCGACCCCGTGGCCGCGCTCCGAGCGGGGATGGCCGTGGCGCGGGAGGCGCGGGCCTGATCGGCTTCGCCGCCGCAGCTCCGCGTCCCCGCGGACGCCGCCCGGGCGGCGGGCACCGCCTAGACGCAGGATGAGCACAGCCCTCGGTAGGTGACCTCGACCTGGGACACCGTGAAACCGAACCGCTCCTCCGCCGGGAGGTCGGCCAGCGGATTCCCGGTCGGGTGGACATCGCGGATGGTGCCGCACTTGGAGCACACCAGGTGCTGGTGGGGGTGGTGCGCGTTGGGGTCGTAGCGCTTGGCGCGGCCGTCGGTGGAGACCTCTATGACCTCACCGAGGGAGACCAGCTCGCCCAGGGCGTTGTAGACGGTCGCCCGGGAGATCTCGGGCAACCGCTGTACCGCGCGCGCATGCACCTCGTCGGCCGTGAGGTGTACGTGGTCGCCGTCGAGGACCTCCGCAACGACACGCCGCTGGGAGGTCATCCGCCAGCCGCGCCCTCGCAGTCGCTCCAGCAGGTCACTCATATCGGTTCACCTATTCAGGTTCGGTGGGATGCCCGGAGTTTACCGGTAGACGTCCGGGTTCCGATTGGATATGGGTTTGGCGCGCTTATTGACTTGGACTCTGTCCATCGTAGGATCAGTTCCGGCGATAGCCAAGAGACAGGAAGACTCCCGTACTGCATGAGACAGAGACGTGACATGACCACCGCCGAAGAGCCGCGCGGTGCCGACCTGCGGATGACGGCCGCCCGCGGCACGCTGCTCGTGACCGTCCAGGACGGTGACCGCTTCGGTGCGTCGAGCTTCGGTGTGCCGGGGCGATCGACTCCCGGGTGCGCGGCCGTGTGGGCCATGTCTCCCTCCATGCCGTGCGTGAGACCCTCCACGCACTCATCGCGGCCCGGTTCGAGGGACGCTGCCTCTCGATCGACGAGGCCGAGGCCGTCAACTGGGGCCCGTGCCCCCCACCGCTCCACCGCCCACAGTTACTGAGCACCGTGATCCGCCTGGTCCGGAAGGATTCCCATGTCTGAGAACCATGACGCAATCGTCGTAGACGCGAAATCGGAGGGCGAAGGCGGCTGCCCGGTCGCCCACGGACGCGCCCTGCACCCGACCCAGGGCGGCGGAAACCGCCAGTGGTGGCCGGAGCGGCTCAACCTGAAGATCCTCGCCAAGGACCCCGCCGTGGCGAACCCCCTCGGCGAGCAGTTCGACTACGCCGACGCCTTCGCGAACCTCGACCTCGCGGCCGTCAAGCAGGACATCGCCGAGGTACTGACCACCTCCCAGGACTGGTGGCCGGCCGACTTCGGCAACTACGGCCCGCTGATGATCCGGATGGCCTGGCACAGCGCGGGCACCTACCGCA